>JBGUUN010000064.1:0-2475 GCA_045133555.1 Oscillospiraceae bacterium | reverse complement strand
TCGAAAAGTTCACCAAGGTTGCAACCTCTCATTATGAAAAGCTCCTTGAGTCTTACAAGACCATGGGCGAAATGGAATGGTAATTTCCCAAACGATCATTTCAGTGGACAAAAACACATTTTTTGTGTTTTTGTCCATTTTTTTGAATTTATCTGATACGATTTGCGGATATTGGAACGCATATAAAGTGAAACCGGTTATCACAGAGAAAAGGAGGCGGTAAACACATGGATATCGACAGTGTTTTCTGTCAGCTGTATGAACAAACCTATGGGCTCGCAGCATCGCTGATTTCTGTTCGATGCAGGCAAACCGCTGATATCGGAGATATCCTGCAGGAGGTTTATCTGGAACTATACCGATTGCTGCAGCGCCGCGGTACAAATTACATCAAAGAACCCAAGGCGATGATTCGTCGGCTTGTCAAACAGCAGTTATTCCGATATTATCGCGGGTTATCCCGCAGACAGGAAGTGTACGCCGAACACGAAGATGACTGCGACATTGACCTCGCAGACATTGCATCCTTATCAGTCGAAGAAATCGCGGAAGATCAGGTGATTCTTGAATGGATCGACAACTATCTTTCCCAAAAAGGAGAGCTGTACCGCAAAATATTCCACATGTATTACCGTTTCGGTCTATCGGTGCCGGACATTGCAAACATGCTCGGTCGTACCGAAGGAGACATCAAAAACAAACTCTATCGGACACTCAAAGAAATCCGAAATCATTGGAGAGGAGATTCACAATGAAATTATCAGATATGATTCTGCATGCAACCGCACAGGATACGGCATCGGGAGATGTTGATCACATTTTATCTCTTGCGCACGCACAAGCCAAAGAGTCCAATCACAAACGGGGACATCTGCGGATCGCTGCCGTCATTGCCGCCGCGCTCTGTCTGCTGACCGTGACGCTGTATGCGACAGGGGCGCTTTCCGGCTTTGCGGCAGTCTTTACAGCACCGATTTCCTCCGGCGGTGTACAGGTACTGGCGCAGGCATCCGACAATCCAGATGTGACATGGGCAGTCACCGAAAGCTGGTACGACAGCTATAATCTGCATATCGGCGGTACTGTGACAACACCGGACATTCTGGATCCGGAAAAGAGCTACAAAGCAACAGCGCTGTTTCATGGGGCAAATGACGGTGAAACTTACTATCTCGACGGTACTCTGTATCCCAACGGCACGGATACCGTACCCTTTGTTTTGAGTGCGCCTACCGTCACCGACTGCGAAGGCGGCAAGTTCCGTCCCGGCTGGAAAAAAGAAAAAATCAAGGTGAAGCTGACCATTGAGCAAATCTATCTGGAACCGAAAACAATCACCGGACAGTGGAACATCACCGATTATCTTGTATATCCGGGCAATTGGAACTATACCCTTTCACTGACACAGCAGGAACACCGAGATACTCTTACCCTGACAGGTCCGTTCTCCGGCGCAACGGCGGAAGCTGTCACTGCATATCAGGTCAAGCTCAGCCCGTTCACGCTGGAAATTGACGGTGAACATCTGATGCGTTCCAATCACACCCGTTACAACATCTGGCTGAAAATGAAAGACGGCACGTATGCACTCAAAGGACGCGGCATGTTCCGTGATGCGAGCGGCAACTACATTGCATTCGACGATTCCGCCGACGACAGAATTGCCGTATCCTTTGTTCAGCCGATTGATGTGTCACAGGTGGAAGCAATTATCCTTGCAGACGCACACGGGTTTGGCGGCGCAGAACTTGCCGATGCCGCAGAATTCGGATTCATAAGTTATCCTGTTGCAAATCCCGCTGCGCTGAATGTCATCACGGATACCGAGGGCGAGGTTTGGGAAATGTGGAAGGTTCTTTTGGAAATTCCGCTCAAATAACATACCGACAATGCAAAAAACGCCGTAATCACGGCGTTTTTTTGTGTTTATTCTTAAAGTGACAGAATTTCTCTCAGCCGTCCGCCGAGCACCTTCGCAATGCTTGCAAAGCCGCCGTCGGTCGGATGGCAGTTGTCAACCAGCGCAACCTCTCGGATATCTTCCGAAAGCAGATCGGCACCCTTGATGCAAAAAACATGGCTGTCCCCTGCGGCAAACGCATTTTCATAGGTCTGCATCATGACATGGACCCTCTCCCTCTCTTCCGGGGAAAGATGGAATTTCGGGCGCGACATCATGATGATCGGAAGCTCCGGCTGTGCCGCACGGATGATTTTGAACATTCTTTCATGCGTTACGCGGTAATAATCAAGCGTCGGTGCGTTGTGATCGTAATCGTAGACAAACGCACGCATCGGGAGACCGGCGATATACCGCGCGATCTCCTCTTCGCCCTTGGCGCATCCGGCAAAACCGAGATTGATAAAATCCCAGTCATATTTGCGCGCGATGATGCTTTCATAATTGCATCCGGGACGGGTTGCACAGCCGCCATGCGTAATGGATGAGCCATAATACACAATCGGCGTCATCTC
>JBGUUN010000063.1:0-3866 GCA_045133555.1 Oscillospiraceae bacterium | reverse complement strand
GTAATCAAACACTTTTCTGACCGGGATTGCAGTTAGCATCAGGCCAAGCAGCGATGAGACCGCTTTTCCGATGAGCAAGCCTTTGACACCAAACGGTACACCGACAATCACACAGGAAACACCTATGATCTTTTTGCCGATCTCCAACTTTAAGGTGATACCGCTCTGTCCGAGCGCGGTGATCGCTTGCTGATGGATCACATGGATCGGGATGAACACAAAGAACAAACTGCAATACCGTAAAAACATCGCACTCTCTGCCCATTCATTGGTCAGAAGAACGCTGATCAACGGACCGGATGCTGTGATCAGCCCAGCCATTAAGGGAAAGAATACAAATCCTGCCATGCGGATGCTGTTCTTCAGCATCTGTTTGAGCTGCCGCGGATCACTCTGTTCCTTGGAAAAAGCCGAGAGAAGCACACTTTTCAATGCCATAGTGACATTGGAAGCCAATGTATTCGGAATAATATCACCGCGATCGTAATATCCCTGCTGTGCCGTACCGAACAGTTTGCCGAGTGCCATCGGATACAGGCTGTTATAGAGATTATCGATCATGGTCGTCACCATCATCTTCCAGCTGAACGAAAGCATCCCGCGCAGACGGGTGAAAGAAAACTGTAAAGTCGGACGCCAACGCACGGTGAACCACAAAATCAAAGTATCGCAGATCAGATTGGTCAGATTCTGTGCGACAAGTGCCCATACACCGCATCCGGCATATGCCATGCAAAGTCCGACCGCTGCGGAAAGCAATGTACCGATGATCGTAGAGAAAAAGAAACGCTTGAATTGCATTCCGCGCGACACATACGACTGCTGCACACAGTTAAATGCACCGACCGGGAGTGTTAATCCCATCACACGGAATACCGGCAGCAGCAGCGGCTCACCGTACCATGCGGAAATCGCCGGTGCCAATACCCAGACAAACAGGTATAAACCAAAGCCCAACACCATCTGCAGATAAAAGACCGTGGAGAAATCCAATGCATCCGCATCTTTTTTCTGGATCAGTGCATAGCCGAAACCGTCCTGCACCACCGCTTTGAAAATCACCAAAAATAATCTGGCGATGCTGACTACACCGTAATATTCCGGAAGCAGCAAACGTGTTACCACCAGTGATACCGCAAAGGACACACCTTCCGCAGCAAACCGCTCACCAAATCGCCATAAAAGACCGGAAAATACCTTATTATCGGCATTTTGCTGCCCCATAACCGTTTCCCCCTTCCAACAAATAACTTCATATTGATTATACCACAGATGTCAACTATTTTGCAAATTTATCAAAACAGTTGCGCCATCTTTTATTTTATGGTATAATCAATGTAAGATATTTACCCTGTTGAGGAGGTACCAATATGAATTTCAATTTAACTGCTGTTTCGAAACAGTACCGTAAAATGATCGATGAGCTGTCTGTGCTGCTCCCGATCGAAGATGATGAATGTGCACCGGAACTCACCGTCAGCGTTGATCCGGATATGAAACAGGCGATCAAGGTCTTTTATGCCGATAATGCTGTCTGCATCAAGATCCAGAAACCGTTTATGTTCTCCCGTGCACTGGGTTTGGCTGTCGAACACTTCGAAGACCGCAAAAACATCACCGAGAAACTGATCTACCCGCAGCTGGAGACCATGATCGATGCTTCCAGAAACGCTGTACTCAATTTTGAGAGCTTTAAACGCATGGTACAGTATTTCGCACTGATGGGATACAGCGGCATCCAGATGTACACTGAGGACACCTACGAAGTAGAAGGCTATCCGTATTTCGGTTACCTGCGCGGGAAATACACCAAAGCGGAATGGAAACAGATGGATGACTACTGCGATCTGTTCGGCATTGAGTTGATCCCGTGCATCCAGACCTTAGCGCACTTAGGAAAAACCATGCGCTGGGCTGCTTACTATGACTACACCGACTGGGACGACATCCTGCTTGCTGACGATGAGCGCACCTATGCTTTAATCGAAGCTATGATCAAATCGATGTCTGAGAGCATCCGTTCCCGCCGTATCAACATCGGTATGGACGAAGCGCATATGCTGGGTCTGGGCAAATACCGTGACATTCACGGTGAGACCGACCGTCTGGACATTATGCTGCGTCATTTTAACCGCGTCAAAGAGATCTGCGACAAATACGGCTACCGTCCTATGATGTGGAGCGATATGTTCTTCCGCATCTTAAACAACGACCAGTATGAGAGCAATGTCGAGATTTCCCCGGAAAAAGCTGCACTTATCCCGAAAGATGTGGACCTGATCTACTGGAACTACTACTCTACCAATGCGCAGATCTATGATGATATGTTAGCTGCTCACAAGCGTATGACACCGAGCGTTTCGTTTGCATCCGGTGCATGGAGATGGTCCGGCTTTGCGCCTCATAACAGCTTCTCCTATGTTGCAAGCATCCCGGCACACGAAGCCTGCAAGAAATACGGTGTTAAGCAGCAGGTCGTAACCTGTTGGGGTGATGACGGCGGCGAAGCTTCGATCTTCTCTGTGCTTCCGTCCTTCCAGTTATGGGCAGAATGTGCTTACGAGGACAACTACTCCAAGGAGCATCTGGCAAAACGTCTGGCTGCCTGCACCGGCGGTGAGATCCTCTCCGACTTTGATGCAATGGATATGCTGACCGATACTCCGGAAAATCCGAATCCGACCAACGATTTCTGCGGTGCTTCCCCGAGCAAACAGATGTTATATGTTGACCCGATGTTCGGTTTATTCGACCGTCACGTTTCTCAGGCAACTGCAGAGCATTATCTGGATGCGGCAGGAAAACTGCGCGATGCAGCAGACAGAAGCCCGAATTTAGAGGATGTTTACACCGTTTTAGCCGATCTCTCCGAGATCGTTGCATGCAAGGTCGAGATCGCACTCGGCTTACGCAAAGCATACAAAGAGAAGAACCGCTTATCCTTAGGTGATTTTGCTTATCAGCTTTTACCGGAGCTGCAGGCGCTGGAGGAGGACTTCATGAGCACCTATGCAGATTACTGGGTGAAAGAAAACAAGGTATTCGGTTTAGAGCTGTTTGATGTCCGCATGGGTGGTCAGATCCAGCGTGTCAAACGTGCGATCGAGCGTTTATCCGCATATATCGAGGGTGAGATCGATTCCCTGCCGGAGCTGGAGGAGGATATCCTCTACTACGATTGCAGACCGGAAGGCGAATACACCCACTTCGGCGTCAACGAATGCAACTGGATCAACATTGCAACCGTCGGTGCCTCCCGCAACAACAAATCCTATTGATGCTTCCAAAAGGTTCAGCCTGTACCCAAGTGGGTACAGGCTGTTTTTTTATTTCCTTAATTTTTGACAATACTGCGTACAGAGCTTATCGGTGCATTCCGAGCAGCGCAGCGCGGTATTGGTCTGCTCCCAGAATCGCTCCGGGTACATCATCACGCAAAGCTCCCATGCGATCCATACCGCAAGCGACAAAAACAGTAAGCTTGCCGAGAAGAAGCTGCCGATAAACAGCATCGGGGTGAACATCATCAGATGATCCCAGTTGAAGATGCGGCAGGTGGTACAGCAGCGATTTTTCATAATCAGTCTGAATGGGCACCAGATCAGCACACAGATCAGGTCGCAGACATAGAAAAATACACTTACCAAAAACAATATCTCTGCACAGATCACCCTGCAATAATAAAGTGTTCCCAAAACCGCAAGTAAAGCGACCCAGATAACAAACACCTTATACGCCGATTGGGTGGTGGAAATCACATATTTACGCAACGCTTCATAGTTGATCTTCTCGCGGATCGGTTTGAAATGCAGATGAAACAGCTTCTGCGAGCCAAGCGGAATATGTTTTTTGATCGGGATCAACTG
>JBGUUN010000062.1:0-2303 GCA_045133555.1 Oscillospiraceae bacterium | reverse complement strand
CATTGCATTTGATCACGCAATGCTGATCGCAAGAGGATTATTAACAAGATAATAAAAAGCTGTTGAGGATTTTCCTCAACAGCTTTTTTCAGTTGCGGTTCATCAAACCAGAAGATCCTAAAATCGGCTCTTTCCACATTCTGATACGACTTAACAAAGGTACCTGCCTCGACCTGCGTACCGTTACGGTCGATAATACCGCCGTACTGCGTGGTACTCCAGGTATCCTGACGGGAATCGTACATCGGACCGCTGCCCCATTTGACATCGGTAAAGCCGAAATAATCGGAGTTTGCGTGTCCGAAGGTCCATGCAGCACTCTGCCATGCAAACAAAGCGGCTGCAAGCTTTTCATCCTGCGAGAAGAAGCGCATCGTTTCCAGTGCTACCAGACCGGCCGCGCGCTGATGATTGACCATGGTCACACCGATCTTGCCGTTATGATACATGACATCACAATATGGGAAGCCGTTACTGCCGCAAAATTCCAGCCGGGTATCCGAATGGGAGCTGCCGGAAACTGCTTGATCCAGATACTGCTCCAACGCCTCCATATTTTTGGTTCTGCTCAACTTGGTGTCATACTTCGGACGAACTGCACCGTCGTTGTTTAACAAACGTTCCAGCCCGCTGCTCTTGGCATGACGGTATTGTGTGCTGTTCTTAGTGACCGTAAAGGTCTTGGAGTATTTGCCGTAAGAAGTCGGCATCACACCGTTAAAGGTTCGCTTGGTTGCGTTTAAGCAGAGTCTGACCCGATACTCATAACCAACCTTGATTTTTTTGGTGGTATAGTTTCCGGTATAGTTATCATTGATAGCGGCTGTTTGGTTATCATAGGTCTTGATCTTAAAGGTTTTCCATTTATCCTTACTGCCCGCTTTACGGTAAGCCACCTGGAAGTAACCGTCATAAACCGAAAGAGTATCATCCCCGAGCATATCCTGATCCCAGAACAAAGCGATGTTATCCTCCTTGCCGGAATCAAACTGCAATGCAGAGAGAATCTTCACCTGTGGGGTGGATTCGAATTTTACCGAATCGCCGTACGCATACTTACCGCAGATCGCTTTTCCCTTATACTTGTAATAGTATCTGGCACGGAACTCGAAATTTTCGCCCTCTTTCACCGTCAGTGTAACACTGTTGGTGATCTTACTGCGTTTGACCAGCTTGGAGGTGGAGAGATTCTCCCATTTGGATGTACCTTTCTTGCGGATCTGGAAATGCACCTTGAAATTCTCGACTGCGCCGACTTCCAGATAGATCTTGGTTGCAGAGGTACGATAGCCGAAAATATTAAACGGCTTCCACGGTTTGGCTGCAGGCAGTTCATACGAATCCGACATCTTAGTGCAGTTTTTGCTCAGCATCGTTTGATCCGGGCCGGCTGCCATCAATTCTTGCATTGCCTCCACGGTGCAAAACTGTACCTTCATATAATGCACCGTTTTGGCGATATCCAGGCCGGAAGGATTCTGATCGATATCGTAGAGTACACGGATCACACCGTTTTCATAAGTATAATACCAATGATACCGATAGGTACCGTCCTTCTTGTCCGAAAAATACACCAGCGGGACGATATTATCATAGTTTGGCATATCCACATGGATCTCATACCATACGCTTTCCCTATCGCCTCCGGAATCCTGTGCATTTTCACAGACCACCTTGGTGATCACCGGTTTGCATTTTTTCAAGATCGCATCGGTAGCCGATGCAGCAAATGCCGGGATCGCCTCAGCCAATCCCACAAATACCATGACCGCCACCAAACAAACCGACAGCAGTCTTTTCGCCCATCGTTTCATCTTTTTCTCCTTCTTTACGGTTCAGCGACCCAGAATACACGCAGACGGACATTGTCGTTATTACCGCGTGTTTCACGGAACTGTCCAAGTTCGATCCGTGTTCCGTTATAGTCCAAAATACAGCCGTCGGTGATTTTTTCCTTATACCATTCTCCGGTCATACTGTTTTTGCCGGAATAAACCCAACCGTAATCCTGTACCGTGGTAAATCCGAAGTACTTCGGATCTGCATGGCCAAAGGTAAATGCCGCACTTTGCAGCATAAACAGCCGGTCAGACATCTCCTTATCTCCGGTATAGAAATAAAGTGATTCGAGCGCTACCGCACCCTCCGTTGACTGATCGGAGTGCATACGAACACCGACACGATCCCCATCAAAGCTCAATCCGCCGACCGGATAAAAACCGGCATTGTAGTACAGCGTTCCCTGCATTCCGACCGTCTTTTTCAGATACTTTCTCAGCGCTAAAAGATTTTCATCCCGAGTA
>JBGUUN010000061.1:0-2690 GCA_045133555.1 Oscillospiraceae bacterium | reverse complement strand
GAATTAAAGACCAAAGAAGCCGAGGTTCAGGAGCAGGAGCTCAACGCATCCATCAAGAAGAAAGCGGATGCGGAGCTGTATCAGCGTCAGAAACAGGCAGAAGCACTCAAATTCGAAGCAGAGCGCGAGGCAGAGGCAAAGAAATTTGCCAAGATGCAGGAAGCGGAGGGTATCCGTATGGTCGGTTTGGCGGAAGCAGAAGCAATCCGTCAGAAAGGTCTTGCGGAAGCGGAAGCTATGCAGAAAAAAGCGGAAGCATACCAGCTTTACAACAATGCGGCAATGGGCGAGATGCTGATCAACGTACTGCCTGAGATTGCAGGCAAGATTGCCGAGCCGATGGCTGCGATCGATAAGGTCACCATCATCGGCGGTGATAACAGCGGTGTATCGGGTGTGGCGGACAATGTTCCGGCGGTTATGGCAAAATTATTTGCCAGCGTCAAAGAGACCACCGGCATTGATCTGACCGATATCGTTCGTGCGGAAAGCTACGATGCGAAGGTCAACCGCAACATCAACATCGAGCGCGGCAACGGCGCAGATGTGATCGATTCGGTACTGGGCGAATAAAAAGCAACTCCCATCACAGGGTGATCTGTGATGGGAGTTTTGTTGTTACAGCACCTTGGCGTAGTAATAGCCGCGGATCACGGCATCCTCGAATCCGGGTTTGATCGAGCCGATCTCGACTGCCGGACACATTCCGTAGTGCAGCTTTTTCCACATATGAAGTGCTTCGAATTTATCCTCGCTGCTCCATGCGCGGATCTGATAAAAACCAAACGCTTTGGCTTTTTGTTCCAGTATGGCAACAAGCTGACTGCCGATGCCTTGTCTGCGATAGGATTCATCCACTTCGATCACCTCGATAAAGGCATCTTCATACGGTTCGAGCGGCGGTGTCCATTTTGCTGGATGGATGGCTGCAAAACCGGCGACCGTATCTCCATCCAAGGCGGCGACTCGATAGCAGTTTTCTCCCGTTTGCAGACAGTTGTATTCACTTACCCAGCTGCCATATTGTGCAATAATCTTGGCTTCGATCACTTTATCAATTTCTTTGTATATCACCGTTTCTTCCCTTTCTTTCGATTCTCTATTGTGATGGCCTTGAATTTATCTGTCTTTTGGCGCAGATAGGCGGCTTTATCATCCGAATACTTAGCCTCGGATTTTAACTTGTGATAATGCTCCCAACGTTCCTTGGACAGCTCCCCCGATGCAATAGCGGCACGGATGGCACAGCCGGGCTCGTTTTGGTGTTTACAGTCGGAGAATTTGCACCTGCCAAGGAACACTTCGACATCCGCAAAGCTCTGCCCGATGCCTGCGGTGACATCCCACATACCGAGCTCACGCATACCCGGGGTGTCGATCACCATTGCACCGTTTGGCAATAAAAACAGCTCGCGGTGGGTGGTGGTATGCCGTCCTTTGCTGTCATCTTCACGGATGCCGCCGGTCGCCATCAGTTCTTTGCCGGCAAGGGCATTGAGCAGGCTGGATTTGCCGACACCGGAAGAACCTAAAAAGACCACCGTCTGTCCCGGTGCGAAATAAGGGGCAAGTGCGGCAAGACCGTCGCCGGTCACGGCGCTGATAGGATATACCGGTACACCGACCGCCACCCGTTCGATCCGGGAGAGCATGGTAAAATAGTCAAAGGTCAGGTCGGTCTTGGTCAATAGGATGACCGGTGTACCGCCGGATTGATAGGCAAGGGTCAGATAACGCTCCAAACGGTTGGGATTGAAGTCATTGTTGACCGACTGCAGGATAAAGACGGTATCAAAGTTGGAGGCGACCGCCTGCTCTCCTCTGCCCGGAGTGGGGTCACGGCGGGAGAAGAAGGTTTTGCGCGGCAGGGTAGATAGGATCAAGCTCTCGGATTCTCCCTGCCAATCGACGGTAACGTAGTCGCCGACGGTCGGAAAGGTTTCGCCTTCGAGGTAGTATTCCTTGGTTTTGAGTTTTGCCATGCCAAATCCCTGTGCGGTGACGATCTCAAAGCGGTCACGGTGTACTGCGGTGATGCGTGCGGCATTCTGCTCGCTGCCGCGATAGCCGTAGGTTTGTAAAAGATTCTGATTCATGATATCGATTCCTCTTGATTCTATTTCGTAATAATACAGATAAGATCATATTCATCATACATACCTCCTTTTTTCGTGGCTGATTTTGAAAAATGGGCGCAAAAATACCGCAGAAAACGATCCTTCGATCTGATTTTCTGCGGTTTGGTGCATCGATAGAGCGAAAGTCGTTTGACGGCACAGCAAACAAGGGCGCAATATCTGCGTCTGCATTCTATGCCGCATATGCGGTTTTAGGAGTCAGCCACCTCATAATTTACAGTCATCAAAAACACTCCTTTCGCTTGAAGTTACTTTCAGTATAGCACGGGCATATGAGTTTGTCAACTGAAAAGTCATAAACGACGTTAGTTTCCCCCCACCAACTCCAGATTCCGCCGCATCACCGCTTCGCCGCGCCATGCAAACGCACGGTCGGCAAATAAGCGCTCCACATTCTCCGGCGTGATCACCGGCACAGCACCGTTTAAAAACGCCGGTATCGCAGTCGCTTTCGGATGGGCATTGTACGGGCAGACCTCCTGACAGCGGTCACAGCCCCAGACAAAGCCCGCTTTGCGGATGGCATCTTGTTCCTGCTCGGTCAGCCCCTTT
>JBGUUN010000060.1:0-3951 GCA_045133555.1 Oscillospiraceae bacterium | reverse complement strand
TCCTTATATCAACGTAGATCCGGGTACGATGAGCCCGTATCAGCACGGCGAAGTATATGTTACCGAGGATGGCGCGGAAACCGACCTCGATCTCGGTCACTATGAGCGTTTCATCGATGAAGATCTGAACAAGTACTCCAACCTGACCACCGGTAAAGTCTATTGGAATGTCCTCAACAAAGAGCGCCGCGGCGAATACCTTGGCTCCACCGTGCAAGTGATCCCGCATATCACAAATGAAATAAAAGATTTCGTATACAGCGTTGGCAGAAAAACGAACGCAGACGTAGTTATCACCGAGATCGGCGGTACTATCGGCGACATTGAGTCACAGCCGTTCCTCGAAGCAGTACGCCAGATCTCGCTTGAGGTCGGCAAAGAAAACAGCCTCTTTATTCATGTGACACTGGTTCCCTTCCTGCGCGGCTCGGATGAGCACAAGTCCAAACCCACGCAGCACTCGGTCAAAGAACTGCAAGGCATGGGTATCAATCCCGATATTATTGTGCTGCGCTGTGACGAACCGTTGGAAGAATCCATCTTCAAGAAGATCTCGCTTTTCTGCAATGTAAAACCCGATTGCGTGATTGAAAACATCACGTTACCGAATCTCTATGAAGCACCGCTGATGTTGGAAAAGTCTAACTTTTCCGCAGTGGTTTGCCGCGAGCTTGGAATCAACGCGCCCGCTCCCGATCTGAAAGACTGGGAGCAGCTTGTAGAGCGGATCAAAGCAAGACCGTACAGCGTAGATATCGGACTTGTCGGCAAGTATGTAGGACTGCACGATGCATATCTCTCCGTTGCGGAGGCGCTTCGGCACGCTGGATACTATCATAACACGCATATCAAGATTCACTGGATCGACTCCGAGGAGATAACCGCAGAAAACTGCGAAGAAAAACTCGCAGGGCTTGACGGTATTCTGGTCCCTGGCGGATTCGGCAGCCGTGGCATTGAAGGCATGATCCTTGCGGCAAAGTATGCAAGAGAAAAAGAAATCCCTTACTTCGGCATTTGTCTCGGCATGCAGATTGCTGTTATTGAATATGCAAGAAATGTCTGTGGAATTGCAGACGCAAACTCGGGCGAGTTTGATGAGCAATGCAAGAATAAAGTCATTGATTTCATGCCCGGTCAAAGCGATTATATTGATAAAGGCGGTACGCTGCGTCTTGGCGCCTACCCTTGCGCAATCAAGAGCGGCACTACGATGGAACGCTGCTATGAAAGCGCTTCCATCAGCGAACGCCATCGCCATCGCTATGAGTTCAACAATGATTACCGTGAGCAGCTTGCAAACGCGGGATTGACGCTCAGCGGCACATCTCCCGATGGCAGACTGGTAGAAACCGTAGAACTCACCGAGCATCCGTTCCACGTCGGCGTGCAATTCCACCCCGAGTTCAAGAGCCGTCCCAACAAACCGCATCCGCTGTTTAAAGGCTTTATCGGCGCGGCATTTGTACATGCAGGAGGCAAAGCATGAGCGTACATGAAGAATGTGGCGTGTTCGGCGTACTTGCACCCCAACCGACCGATGTTGCAAGTATTACGTATTACGGATTATACGCTCTGCAGCACCGCGGGCAGGAAAGCTGCGGCATTGTGGTCAATGATGACGGCGTGTTTTCCTCGCACAAAGATTTGGGACTGATCAGCGAAGTGTTCACAGCCGATACATTGTCCGCTTTTCCAAACGGAACCATGGCTGTGGGGCACGTTCGTTACGGAACGACAGGCGGAACGAACCGCAACAATTGTCAGCCGATTGAAGTCAACCATCAAAAAGGCAAAATGGCACTTGCACATAACGGTAATTTGAGCAACGCATTTGAACTGCGCAACGAGCTTGAGCTTTCGGGTGCGATCTTTCATACAACAAGTGATACCGAAACGATTGCCTACATTGTGACTAAAGAGCGTTTAAAAGCGCCCTCCATAGAAGCGGCATTGAACGCAGCGATGTATACGCTGGACGGTGCCTATTCACTGGTGCTGATGTCGCCGCAAAAGCTGATCTGCGCACGTGATCCATACGGCTTTCGTCCGCTCTGCTACGGAAAAACGCCTGACGGAACGTATGTAGTCGCCTCGGAGAGCTGCGCGCTTCGTGCGGTTGGAGCTGACTTTATACGCGATGTAGAGCCGGGCGAAATCATCGTATTCAGCAAAAACGGTGTGGTATCCAATAAAGAGCACTGCGGTGCAAAAAAGAAAAAAATCTGTATTTTTGAATATATTTATTTTGCAAGACCCGATTCTGTGATCGATAGCGTATCGGTGCATGCCGCGAGAGTAAAAGCCGGCGAGATTCTGGCACGGAAGTATCCTGTAAAAGCGGATGTTGTCATCGGCGTGCCCGATTCGGGACTGGAAGCTGCGCTTGGATACGCAAAAGTATCCGGTATTCCCTACGGAATCGGTCTGGTCAAAAACAAATACATCGGCAGAACCTTTATCTCTCCCGGGCAGAACAAACGCATGGATCAAGTGCGTATCAAACTGAGTCCGGTGGAAGAATGTGTCAAAGGCAAAAGCGTGGTACTGGTGGATGATTCCATTGTCCGCGGTACGACAAGCGCCTGCATTGTCAAACTTCTGAAAGACGCAGGAGCAAAAGAAATTCATATGCGTATTTCCGCACCGCCGTTTTTACATCCCTGTTATTATGGCACCGATATTGATTCGGAGGAGCATCTCATCGCTTGTAAATATTCGGTGGAAGAAATCGCAAAAAGACTCGGTGCCGATACGCTCGGATACCTGCCTGTGCAGGAGCTTTCTTCTCTGATTGACAGCGATGCATACTGCAGTGCTTGCTTTGGCGGCAATTATCCGACCGCCATTCCCTCTGATACACGAAAAGACCGGTTTGAACGCAAGCTTTCCGAAGCGGACACAGCAAATAACTAAAGAAAGGCGAAACATGATTACCAAATACAATAGAAAAATCATTTTGGAGGACGGCAGCGAATACTTTGGTTATGCTTTCGGCGACAGCGCCGACAAAGTTTGTGAGATCGTCTTCAACACCTCTATGGTTGGCTATCAGGAAATTCTTTCCGATCCTTCCTACACCTATCAAGCAGTGGTCATGACCTATCCGCTGATCGGCAATTACGGCATGGCGGACGATGACTATGAAACCGGTACTCCCACGATCGGTGGACTGATCGTGCGTGAGTACAACGATCAGCCATCCAACTTCAGAAGCACGGCGACTCTGTCTGAAGTGATGAAAAAATATAACATCCCCGGTATCTACGGTATTGATACGCGCGAGCTGACACGCTCGATTCGCGACCATGGTTCCCGTAAAGTGCTGATTACAGGTATGGAGACAACATGTGAAGAGGGCGTGAAGATCCTCGCCAATACGACGCTACCAACCGATGCGGTTTCCAAGGTCAGCTGCCCGAGCATTCGATATTCGCAGGTTTCCAATGCGAAATATCATGTGGTTGCCATCGACTGCGGCATGAAATCCAACATTGTGCGCTCACTGAATGCTCGAAACTGCAATGTAACCATCGTACCGTGGAACACAAATGCTTCTTTGATCGAACGGCTCTGTCCGGACGGAATTTTCATCTCGAACGGCCCCGGCGATCCCACCGATGTTCCCGAAACAGTGAGCACCATTCAAACGCTGTGCGGCAAATACCCTATTTTCGGCATCTGCCTCGGACACCAGATCATTTCCCTAGCCTACGGTGCCAAAACCTATAAACTGAAATTCGGACATCGCGGCGGAAATCATCCCGTACGCAATCTGGAAACAGGAAAAATCGAAATCACCTCGCAAAACCATTCCTATGCGGTAGACACGGACAGCCTTGCCAATACCAAACTCTCTGTTACGCATGTAAATTTGCTGGACGGTACCGTTGAGGGCGTAAAGTGCGATGCGGATAAAGTTTTCAGTGTGCAGTATCATCCCGAAAGTGC
>JBGUUN010000059.1:0-2495 GCA_045133555.1 Oscillospiraceae bacterium | reverse complement strand
GGTGTGACCGCATTTGCCGAAAGGCAACCGCATTGCGGAGAATTCCGCCATCATTGTTTTGCGATAGCAAAACACCTCATTGCGAAGCACTACGCCGCCCGCAAGCAGGAAGGTTTGCTCATTACACTTTATACACTCATCAATGCGGTTACACCGCAGCGGTACGATGCAAGCATCGTACCCTACAAACACACATAACTAGGTTACTCCGTAGGTGCTTGATGGGCGATTCGTAATTGTCAACGGGCGATTCGTGATCCACTGCGTGGGATCTATCGCCCCTACATTACACTTTATACTTTTTCACTTTTAACTTTTTAACTTTTCACTTTTCACTCTTAACTTTATTAATGCGGGGGGGTAGAAATTATAAAAGTTTTGTGGTATAATAAAAGGTGGATGAGTGTGACTGCACTCTGAATATGAAAAAAGGAAGGTAAAAACAATGTTATCTGATATTGAAATCGCTTCGGCTGCCAAAATGCTCCCGATCAAGGAAATCGCAAAATCTTTAGACATCTGCGAGGATGACATCGACCTCTACGGTAAATACAAATGTAAATTAAACCAGTCTTTATTCGATAAGACCGAGAATGCAAAAGAGGGTAAACTCGTTCTCGTTACCGCTATCAACCCGACTCCGGCAGGTGAGGGTAAAACCACCACTTCCGTCGGTTTGGGTGAGGCAATGGGCAGACTCGGCAAAAAGTCTATCCTTGCTCTGCGTGAGCCGTCCTTAGGTCCGGTATTCGGCATCAAAGGCGGTGCGGCAGGCGGCGGCTACGCTCAGGTCGTTCCGATGGAGGACATCAACCTGCACTTCACCGGTGATATGCACGCGATCACCGCTGCAAACAACCTGCTGTGCGCTGTGATCGACAACCATATCCAGCAGGGCAACGTGCTGGGCATCGACCCGCGCAGAATCCTGTTCAAACGCTGCATGGATATGAACGACCGCGTACTGCGTGACGTTGTTGTCGGTATGGGCGGCAAAGCAAACGGTGTGGTCCGTGAGGACGGCTTCCAGATCACCGTTGCAAGTGAGATCATGGCTATTTTATGTCTGGCTGCAGACCTCGCTGACTTAAAAGCACGCTTTGCTAAGATCTTAGTCGGCTATACTTACGATAACCGCCCGGTATTCGCAGGCGATTTACAGGTTGAGGGTGCTATGGCTGCTCTGATGAAGGATGCCATCAACCCGAACTTGGTCCAGACTTTAGAGAATACCCCGGCGATCATCCACGGCGGCCCGTTTGCAAACATCGCACACGGCTGTAACTCTGTCCGTGCAACCAAGCTGGCTATGAAACTGGCTGACTACACCATCACCGAGGCAGGATTCGGTTCCGACTTAGGTGCGGAGAAATTCCTTGACATCAAGTGCCGCTATGCAGGCATTGCACCGAGCTGTATCGTTTTAGTCGCTACCATCCGCGCACTGAAATACAACGGCGGCGTTGCAAAACCGGAGCTGACCGTTGAAAACCTCGAAGCTCTGAACAAAGGTATCGCAAACTTAGGCGTTCACATCGAAAATATGCAGAAATACGGCGTTCCGGTCGTTGTTGCGATCAACCACTTCGCAACCGATTCCGAGGCTGAGATCGAAGCAGTCAAGAAATACTGTGCAGACCGCGGTGCATCCTGCGCATTCTCCGATGTATTCTTAGAAGGCGGCGAGGGCGGCATCGAGCTGGCAAAAGCTGTTATCGAGGCTTGCGAGAAAGAGAGCAGCTTCAAGCTGTTATACGATACCGAGGCTTCCATTGCTGACAAGATCGGTACCATCGCAAAAGAGATCTATCGCGCAGCAGGCGTAGAGTTCTCCACCAAAGCAGCAAAAGCAATGAAGGATATCGCAGGCTTAGGCTTAGATAAACTGCCGATCTGTGTGGCTAAGACCCAGTACTCTCTGACCGACGATCCGAAATCCTTAGGTGCTCCGAGCGGTCACACCATCCATGTATCCGATATCAAGGTCAGCGCAGGTGCAGGCTTCATCGTCTGCTACACCGGCGATATCATGACCATGCCGGGTCTGCCGAAAGCACCGGCTGCATTAAAGATCGATATCGATGCAAAGGGCAACATTTCGGGCTTATTCTAACCGCAGTGCCTGCGGCGGCATAGCGCGGGTACTTTGGATGCACCGTTGATAGCCGCAACCTACCGGTTGCTATTGTCTGGCGGCATACTACCTTAGCGCTCGACTTGAATCAAAGGTGAATGAGGAATGAATTGTGCCGAAAGGCACACCTCATTCAGCCGCAAGGCGGACCGCATTGTATCGAAGATACACCGCATTTACATCGAAAGATGTAACCGCATTGCACCCTTGGTGCACTGTTTCTTTGGAGAGAAAGATGAAAAATAAAAAAAGGTGGATGCGGAATCTGGTCGCATACTTAAAGACGGTGGACTACTGGATGCTGCTGTTATGCGGTGTTTGCTCCGGTATCAGCATGCTGTGTCAGTACGGCATCTACCGT
>JBGUUN010000058.1:0-11908 GCA_045133555.1 Oscillospiraceae bacterium | reverse complement strand
CAAAATCTGTAAATACATACAAAAAAGGCTATGACCCAATGAGCCATAGCCTGTTGGAGCGGATTACGAGGCTCGAACTCGCTACCTCCACCTTGGCAAGGTGGCGCTCTACCAGATGAGCTAAATCCGCATAAAGTGCTTCCGGTCGGAATCGAACCAACGACACGGGGATTTTCAGTCCCCTGCTCTACCGACTGAGCTACAGAAGCAAATTTGGCGACCCAGAACGGTCTCGAACCGTCGACCTCCAGCGTGACAGGCTGGCGCTCTAACCAACTGAGCTACTGGGCCATTTGGTGGGAACAACAGGGCTCGAACCTGTGACCCTCTGCTTGTAAGGCAGATGCTCTCCCAGCTGAGCTATGCTCCCATCCATTTATTATCACAAGCTATCGTAAGCCCTGACAACAGTGATTATTATACACGATAAAACCACATTTGTCAACACCTTTTTTCAAGTTTGGTGAAAACCTTATTTTTTTCGCCTTGAACCCGCAACTTTTGTAGGACTGTTAAAAATCCGCCCCAAAAATCACGGGTTTCCACCAAGAATCTGCTCAAATTCCCCGACGACCTCACTTGCATTCTCGCAAACGACCAGCAGTAAAAATCCCTCGCACTCGGCGAAAACCGCATCTTCATAGCGCAAAGCCTGCTCGTCGTGTAATCCGGTCAGACGCTTTTTCTGCTTCTCGGGTCTGCGCATCAGTGCTTCTTTCACCGTCTGATAGGTAACCCCGCTCTCCGGATATAAAATACAGATCTCGTCGGCATTGTTGCCCGCATCCACATAAGAGATCGCACCGTCGGATACAAAGTTCATCGGCATATCAAACCAGTACTCGAAATATACCCCGAAATTCTGCTCGCCGTAACACTCGGTCTTGTCGCAGCTGATATCCGCGACATCCATCAGCCGCTCCATCAGCTCCCCACAGCCCATCGCCTGACTTTCCGGCATCTGCACCGAGGTGTTGACATCGCAGCCGCAGAAAACAAGCATCGCACACAAAATCAGTACCAATACCTTTTTCATACTCCACCTTCTTTCTTCTTAATCATACCATATCGGCGCTTTGCTTTCATGAATAAATTGCAAAGCATTTCTTACAAAAAAGAGAAGCAGCCGCTTCTTTGATTAAAGTGTCTGCTTCTCTGCATGATCTTTGTATTGCATGATCTTCTCATGCGCCGCTTTTGCATCCGCCGCATTCGCTGCGGGTACATCGCAAAGCGGAGACGGAATGGATAATCTTTGATATTTGACCTCGCCCATCTTGTGGTACGGCAAGACCTCCACCTTTTCGATGTTGCTTTTTCCGGCCAACAATTCGCCCAAGGCTTTCAAACGGTCCTCGCCGTCGGTCAATCCCGGTACCAGAACGTATCGGATCCAGACCGGCTTGTTTATCGCGGTCAGATGCTCCAAAAACGCAAGGATGCGCTCGTTGCCAAGCCCGGTCAGCGCCTTATGCTGTGCATAATCCACCGCCTTGATGTCCAGAAGTACCAGATCGGTCACTTCCATCAGCCGCGCAAATTCCGCCGTGTCCTCAAATAAAATACCGGAGGTATCCAATGTTGTGTGGATGCCCTCTTTCTTTGCCAGTGAAAACAGCTCGGTCAGAAAGGAAAGCTGACAAAGCGGCTCGCCGCCGGTGGCTGTGATGCCGCCCGTCTTGTAAAACGGACGGTTTCGCAGCATCCGCGCAAGAATCGCATCCGCCGTATACTCCTTGCCGGCAGCCATTTCCCAGGTGTCCGGATTGTGGCAGTATAAACACCGCATCGGACAGCCTGCGAAAAATACGATAAATCTGACACCCGGCCCGTCAACCGTGCCGAGTGTCTCGATCGAATGGATCTTACCCATGCTTATACCGCCGAATGGAAGGTACGTGCAATGACCTCATCCTGCTGCTCTTTGGTCAGCTTGATGAAGTTGACCGCATAGCCGGATACACGGATGGTCAGCTGCGGATATAATTCCGGATGCTTCTGAGCGTCAAGCAGCAGCTCTTTGTCGAATACGTTGACATTTAAGTGGTAACCGCGCTTCTCGGTGTAACCGTCTAAGATCGCAACCAGATTGTCGATGCGCTCCTCGTCGGTCTTGCCCAGTGCAGACGGTACGATGGTGAAGGTGTTGGAGATACCGTCCTGGGAATCCGCAAACGGGATCTTTGCAACCGATGCCAGCGATGCGATCGCACCGTTTTCATCTCTGCCGTGCATCGGGTTAGCACCCGGAGCAAACGGCTCACCGCATTTTCTGCCGTCCGGAGTAGAACCGGTGTTCTTACCGTAGGTAACGTTGGAGGTGATGGTTAAGATCGAAGTGGTCGGGATACCGTTTCTGTAGGTGTGATGCTGACGCAGTGCGCTGATGAACATATGAACGACCTCTTTTGCGATGTCGTCAACACGGTCATCGTCGTTGCCGAATTTCGGGAAGTCACCCTCTACGATATAGTCGGTAACGATGCCGCGCTCATCACGGATCGGTTTGACCTTCGCATACTTGATCGCGGATAAGCTGTCCGCAACAACCGATAAGCCTGCGATACCGGTCGCAAACCAACGTCTGACAAACTTATCGTGCAGCGCCATCTGTAAACGCTCGTAGCTGTATTTATCGTGCATGTAGTGGATGATGTTCAGGGTGTTGACATAGACTTTTGCAAGCCATAAGGTCATCGCCTGATATTTCTCCATAACATCGTTATAGTCCAGGTATTCGCCTTCGACCGCACGGTATTTCGGACCGACCTGCTCGCCGGAAATCTCATCCACACCGCCGTTGATCGCGTATAATAAACATTTTGCCATGTTCGCACGCGCACCGAATAACTGCATCTCCTTGCCCACACGCATCGGGGATACGCAGCAAGCGATTGCATAGTCGTCGCCGTGGATCGGACGCATCAAGTCGTCGTTTTCGTACTGTACCGCATGGTGCTTGATCGAGATGTCGGCGCAGTATTTCTTAAACTCATCCGGAAGCTGTGCGGACCATAAAACGGTCAAGTTCGGTTCCGGAGACGCACCGATGTTGTCCAAAGAGTGCAGATAACGGAAGGACATCTTGGTGACCAGCGGTCTGCCGTCGGTACCCACACCGCCGATTGCCTCGGTGACCCAGGTCGGGTCGCCCGCAAAGATCGCATTGTAGTCCGGCGTTCTTGCAAAACATACCATACGCAGCTTCATAACGAAGTGGTCGATGATCTCCTGTACCTCGCTCTCGGTGATGGTGCCCTCAGCCAGATCACGTTCAGCGTAGATATCTAAGAAGGTGGAGGTACGGCCAAGGCTCATTGCAGCACCGTTTTGCTCCTTGACTGCAGCCAGGTAAGCAAAGTATAAGTACTGAACCGCCTCTTTGAAGTTTGCAGCCGGTTTGGAAATATCGTAACCGTAGTAGGAAGCCATCTTCTTGAGCATCTGCAGCGCGCGGATCTGCTCGGATAACTCCTCACGCTCGCGGATGATCTCCTCGAACATGGTGGTACGGGTGGTATCTTTCTGATACTGTTTGTCCTCGATCAGACGGTCAACGCCGTATAATGCCACACGGCGGTAGTCACCGATGATTCTGCCGCGGCCGTAAGCGTCCGGCAGACCGGTGATGATATGGTTGGAACGGCAGCGGCGCATCTCCGGAGTATATGCATCGAATACGCCTGCGTTATGGGTCTTTCTGTGCTCGGTGAAGAATTCAACGATCTCGTTGTCAACATCGTAACCGTTGTCTTTGCACGCTTTGACAGCCATGCGGATACCGCCGTTGGGCTGTAAGCTGCGTTTGAGCGGTGCTTCGGTCTGTAAACCTACGATCTTCTCTTTTTCTTTATCGATATAGCCCGGACCGTGGGAGGTGATGGTGGAGATCACTTTGGTGTCCATATGCAGTACACCGCCTGCTGCGATCTCTTTCTTCTTCAGCTCGCTGACCTCATTCCAAAGATCCAAAGTATCTTTCGTCGGGCCGGCAAGGAAACTGCCGTCGCCATAGTACGGTTTATAGTTGTGGTGAATAAAGCTTCTGACGTTGATGTCATTCTGCCAACTTCCGGCCTCAAAGCCGCGCCATGCATTCTCCATTTCAAAGTCCTCCTTGTATCGTAAATCGTTTCTCCACGGATGTCCGTTATTGTTAAAATTGCAACAAAAAAAGCCAACTGTATTCCGGGGAGCACCCAGACGGTCGGCTGATACATGTTATACTCCCCGTGGGTAAACCCACTTCATTCCGTCAGTCGTATAACACTGTTATTATACCACAGCCGGAGCCAAAAAGTCAAGCCCTCAAAACCGTGTATCAAGCAAATCGCAGCGCAGAGAGTGGGAGTGATATCCCACCCTCATTTGTGCGATATGCCCTGCATTTACAGCTTTTCAAAATCCGCAGCACCGTGTTTGCACAGCGGGCAGATATAATCCTCCGGCAGTACTTCACCTTCATACACATAGCCGCAAACCTTGCAGACATAGCCTTTAACACCTTCGGTCTGCGGTTTCGGTTTGACGTTGTCGATGTAGTAGGTGTAGGTCATCGACGGACGGTCGGAGATCACTCTTGCCTCGGTCACCGAGCAGATAAACATTCCGTGGGTGTCCAAATCCACATACTGCTCCACCTTGAGCGATAAGAACGCATTGATGTTGCGCGGCAGGAAGATCAGTCCGTTGTCCGAGCGCAGCGGCTCACAATCCTCAAATTTATTGACGCTGCGTCCGCTTGCAAAGCCGAATTTCTCGAATACCGCAAACGGTGCCTCCTCGGTCAGACAGTTGACATTCATGATGCCGGTCTGTTTGATGACATGATGCGAGTAGTTATCCTTGTTGATGGTCACCGCAATGCGGTTCGGGGTATTGGTCACCTGGGTGACGGTGTTGACGATCAGACCGTTGTCCTTTTTGCCGTCGTTGGAGGTCACGACATATAAGCCGTAGCCGATGTTAAACAGCGCATTCATATCGTTTTTGTTGGCAGTACCTTCCTGTCTTGCCAGATATTCCATGCAAAGCTCGTTTGCAAGTGCTTCCAGCTGTTCCGCACTCTCCTCATTCAGCGCAGATAAGATCTTGACGGTATTCTCCGCAAAGGTGATATTCTTGCTCTTTTCGAACATACCGCGCATCACCTTCGCTGCCATCGGCGCCCAGCTGCCGTTTTCGATCAGACCGACGGTGCGGTTTTTGAAATCGCGCTCGGTCAGATGATGGATATATTCGTGCATGAACGGGAAAATACCCGCATTATACGTGGTAGTTGCAAGTACCAACTTACTGTATCTGAACGCATCCTCCACCGCTTTGGCCATATCGCAGCGTGCCAGGTCATGTAAGATCACCTTCGGAGCGCCCTTTTCTTTGAGTTTTTCGGCAAGTAATTTGACCGCTTTGCCGGTGTTGCCGTAAACCGAAGTGTATGCGATCACGATGCCGTCATCCTCCGGCTGATAGCTCGACCAGGTGTTGTAAAGATTCAGATAGTAGCCTAAATTCTCGGTCAGCACCGGGCCGTGCAGCGGACAGATCTTTGCAATGTCCAGAGTTGCTGCCTTTTTGAGCAGTGCCTGTACCTGGCTGCCGTATTTGCCGACAATGCCGATGTAGTAGCGTCTTGCCTCGTCCGCCCACGGTTCATTAACATCCAGAGCGCCGAATTTGCCAAAGCCGTCCGCAGAGAATAACACCTTATCCTTGGAATCGTAGGTCACGATGACCTCCGGCCAATGTACCATCGGTGCGGTCACAAAGGTTAAGGTACGCTCGCCCAGACTTAAAGTATCTCCCTCGCCTACCACGATTCTGCGGTCTGCAAAGTCGGTACCGAAGAAGTTTTTCATCATCGCAAATGCTTTGGCGGAGGATACCACCACCGCATCCGGATACGCCTTGACAAACTGCATGATGTTTGCGGAATGGTCCGGCTCCATGTGCTGTACCACCAGATAATCCGGCTTTCTGCCGTCGAGTACCTGCTGTAAGTTGTCCAGCCACTGATGGGTGAAATGCGCATCCACGGTATCCATGACCGCGATCTTCTGATCGAAGATCACGTAGGAGTTGTAAGCCATGCCGTTTTTGACGACATACTGTCCCTCGAATAAATCTACTTCATGGTCGTTTACGCCGATATATCTGATGCTTTCGGTGATGTTCATGCTAAAAA
Source organism: Oscillospiraceae bacterium (assembly GCA_045133555.1). Lineage (GTDB taxonomy): Bacteria > Bacillota > Clostridia > Oscillospirales > Ruminococcaceae > JAHHTP01. The sequence goes on along the minus strand of JBGUUN010000058.1, from coordinate 5,724 downwards.
ATCCTCCACAATTTTCTTTTAGGTTTTCCAAACCCCTTGATTTTATGATCCCATTATACTATAATAAAACCGTAAAGTATGTTGAATTTTCAACGAAAGGAGAAATTATGGAAAAATATTTGCCAATCTTAAAAAGCTGTCCGATGTTTGCAACGGTCAGGGAAGATGAGATCTTGCAGATGCTGCACTGCCTTTTTGCGACGAAGGTATGCTGTAAAAAAGGCGAAGTGATCTTGGCCGAAGGCGATCCTGCCGAGCGCATCGGCATTGTGCTGGAAGGCAAGGTACAGACGGTGACCTGCGACTATTACGGTAATCGCAACATCATTTCGACCGCAATGCCGTCGATGTTATTCTGCGAATCCTTTGCCTGTGTGGGTGCCAAGGAGCTGCCGATGGATGTCATCGCCGCAGAGGAGAGCGTGATCTTATTCGTCCATTTTAACCGGATGATCCGCACCTGCAGCCATAACTGCGCGCATCACCAGCAGATGATCTATAACATGATGTGCGAAGTCGCCGCCAAAAACATCCAGTTCCACGAAAAGATCGAGATCACATCCAAGCGTACCACCCGCGAAAAACTGCTGACTTACCTCTCCAAACAGGCCAAATCAAGCGGAAGCAACAGCTTTGAGATCCCGTTTGACCGGCAGGAGCTTGCCGACTTTCTTGCGGTTGACCGCAGCGGACTTTCCGCCGAGATCGGCAAACTGCGCAAAGAGGGCATCCTTACAGCCGAAAAGAGCCGTTTTACCCTTTTGGATAGCTGAAAAAAGGCAATTTATTCCAATAATTGCAGTGGAATTTTTGCCGAAAAGTGGTTGTAATATTGCACGGTTTGTGATATAATAATGATGAGGTCATGAGTGTTCCGGCAGTTTGCGGCAGTCCGGCTCTCTTGAAAAGAAAAAAATTTTAATATGAAAGGATACGCACTATGAAAATGGCAAAATCCAACAAGCGTCTGCTTGCTGTTTTACTGTCCGTTCTGATGATCGTTTCCATCATCCCGGCAGCAGCTCTCGCTGTAAATGCAGCAGATTACGGTACCATTACCAGTGGTCAGAGCGTAACCGTTAACTATAATGCGGGTTATAGCTACACCACCGAGACTTCCGTACCGATTTATGACAGCACCACCCAGTCTACTGTCAACAAATACTATGCTCAGCTCGTTATCAACGGCATCGATAATGTTTATGCCTGCGATTACGATCTCGGCGAATATCCGGCAGGTGTCGTTGCTTCCACTTCCGTTTCCGTTACCCCGAAAACCGCAGCAACCTACACCACCACTAACCTGAAAACCGTTATGAATGCGGCACTCAAAGCAAAAGGTACTTACTTTGAAGTTCCGTCCTTCACCGCATCCGCAAAAGACAGCTTAACCGGCGTGACCGCTCGTTACAGCGGCTCCGAGACCTACAAAACCGTATATCTGTACGCTAAAGTTACTCCGTACACCTATAACTTCAACACCGGTCTTTCCGCTCCGGGCGCATCCGCAGGTCAGTCCACCTACGTTCGCTTAGGTACCCTGACCATGTACTCCGCTCAGCGCAATGTATTCGATCTGAAACTGAGCTCTACCGCTAACTCCATCGCTTGCGGCCAGTCCATCGCTGTTATCGCAAACGTTGCAGGTGCTTCCAACGTAAAATACGCTGCTTACACCGAGTCCGCTGCAGGTATCGCTGCAATCAACCAGACTCAGCCGGGCGTATTTATCATCACCGCTAACGAGCTGGTAACCAGATCCAACAAAGTTACCATCTACGCATACCAGATGGATGCTTCCGGTACCAATTATGTATACCGCAGCACCACCGGCGCAGAGATCTATGAGTCCACCTTCAATGCAAAAGGCATTACCGTAGGAAACGTTAAATACTCCCCGATCTATGACTATGCATCCCTGACCTTCTCCACCTCTTCCCCGATCACTGCGATCTACTTAACTCCGAACGCAGCTTCCTGTGAAGTCGGTGACACCGTAGCATTAAAAACCACCGTTATCCCGACCGGTGCTACCGGCGGTGTAACCTACACCTCCTCCAACACCGCAGTTGCAACCGTATCTTCGAACGGTCTTGTAAGCGCAAAAGGCGTTGGTACCGCTACCATCTTTGCAGCAGCAGGCGACGGCTCCGGCATCTCCGCATACTGCGTGATCAGTGTTAAAGCTGCAACCGCTCGCTTGACTCTGAACAAATCCACTATGAACTTAGAGGTCGGCAAATCCGATATCTTAACCGCTACCCTGACTCCGGCAAACTTAGCAAGCAAAACCATCATCTGGACTTCTTCCGATGCTACCGTTGCTTCCGTTTCCGGCGGCGTTGTAACCGGTAAGAAAGTCGGTGTTGCAACCATCACCGCAACCTACTACACCGCTGACGGCATGACCAAAACCGCTTCCTGCGTTGTAAACGTAAAAGCAAAAACCGTTGCGATCACCGCTGATAAAGCACTGACCGTAGCAGCAGGCAAAACCGCTAAGATCAACGCTACCGTAGCAAACGCTACCAACAAAGATCTGCTGTTTGTATCCGATACCCCGTCCGTTGCTAAAGTTGACGAGAACGGCGTTGTAACCGGCGTAAAAGCAGGTTCCGCAATGATCACCATCGTATCCGTTGAGGATTCTTCCGTTAAGACCTACTGTGTTGTAACCGTTAAGAAAGCAACTCAGACCGTAGGTATCATTGACAGAGAAGCTACCTACAAAAAAGGCAGCAAATATTACTGGACTGACGGCGTTACCTCTGCTGAAGTTAAAGATGCAATTGCTGAGCTCAAAGGCGAGGACGAGATCAATGTAATCGTTGATGTTACCTCCAAGTCCAACTCCAACAAGACCATCTTCTCCAGATATGCAATCACCCGTCTGGCAAAATACGCTGATTCCTTAACCGTTAAGGTTGGCGAAAAGACCTTCACCTTCGATTCCTTAGACCTGACCAAGATGGCAAACGGCTATCCGGTATATGTTTACACCGTTGACAGCAAAGTTTCCGTTCAGTACAAGAACGATGAAGGCGAGTTCGTTAAATTCACCGGCCTGACCGTTGAGAAAAACTGAATCTAAACAGTAAATAGTAAAAACCCCGACTCATCCGAGTCGGGGTTTTTTGCGTGGGGACTTGGGATGCACCTTTGATAGCCACATTTTACTTTTGTGCTCGAGTGATGCCGGGCTCCCTTGTGTAAAGGAAGCTGTCACCCAGGTGACTGAGGGATTGTATGGACCGGCGTCCTCGGAAGCCTGCTCTCACCCGAAAGCAATAATGCATTACACTTTACTCTTTACACTTTATACTTTACACTTTATACTCTATACTTTATATAACGCTTTACACTGTGTGCTGATTTATGGTATAATATAAAGAAAAGGAGCGCATCACCGCTCCACAAAATCGAAAGGAATATATACCATGAAAAAATGGATCGCACTGATCCTGATCCTTGCTCTTTGCATCCCGCTTGGCGGATGCCAAAAAAGCGAGGCGGTCAAAAACGTCGAGACCATGATCGCATCGCTGGATGATGCTACCCTGTTCGCCACCGCAGATGCGTTCAATGCGCTCTCCGAATCCGAGCAGAGCAAGGTCAAGAATGTAAGCAAATACGAACAAGAGATCGAACGTTACTTCGAGCAGCATATGGTGGGCACTTGGTACCCGTTTGCACTCAATGCAGCAAGCCCGCAGAGCATTTTCGAGCCGGAGTATTCCCTCACCTTAAATGCCGACCATACCGTGGAAAGCCGCGGTTACGGCACGACCCATGGCGAATGGATTATCAAAAAAGGTAAACTGATGATCAGCGGTATCGGTGAGCTGATCACCGAGCATTCTTCCAAACATTATACCGAATCGAGCTTTACGCTGGATTTTCTGCTGAATGACGGCAAAGCATGGCTGAAAAATGACATTTATGCCCGCTACCTCAAAGAGGATGACTATTTTGATGCCGTGGCAGAGGTGATCAAGGCAGTCGATTGCGAGACCGACGATTTGAGCGAAGTATTCGGCTTTGCTTCCTTTGAATACCACACCACCGATGAATGGGGCGCACATACCGGCAATGTCTATCAGTATGTCGGACTGCAGAACAAACTCTACGAGCAAGGCTGGTACTACATAAGCGAGAGCAATGACTTTGCCGTTGAGGTCTGCTACCCGAGCTATAAGGAGTATTTCACCTTCGAAAGCGGTGCGACCTATGTCGATAAGATCGAGGCAAACAGCTACACCATCAGCGAGAATCCGTTTAACTACCTCTATCGCCCGCTGCAGCTGAGCTGGACTTATCCGGATCAGACCGTCACCACCGATCTGGATTTGGATACCCTCTCGATCGGCCGCAGTAAGGGTAAAATCTATTTTATCAACCAAAAGTATGTCAAGGATATCACCCATGACGATACTTCCCGCACCATGCATATCGAGGTGCCGGATTCCGAAGATCAGTTCTTGGGCGCAGAAGCCGAGATTTATTTTTCCGTATTTGAAGAAAACAATCAGTTATATTAAGGAGAAATGATATGAAAAAGTGGATCGCAGTGATCATAGCCCTTATCATGTGCTTACCGCTTGCCGGCTGCGGCAAGAGCGATGCCGTCAAAGCCGTGGAAGCCATGATGAAAGCACTCCCGGAATTCACCGAAAGCTCTAAAGCTGACTATTACGCAGCAAATGCGGCATATCAGGCATTATCTTCCGAGGAACAGGAAAAGGTATCGACCCGCAAGAAATTCTATGCACAGCTCGACCCGTACTTTACACAGATGGTAGCAGATACCTGGTATCCGTTTGATCTGCAGTTGGAGCAGCTTGACTCGCTGGAGAATCCGCTCTTTGCCATCACATTAAGAGCCGACGGCACCGCCTTTGCCGAATACCCGTTTGCCGGCAATGAAAACGGTACATGGACAGTCGAGTACGGTGTGCTCACCGTATCGGGCTTTACCGAGGTCTTGTCCTACAATAACGGCTGTTCCAATCCGAAGAATCTGTATCCGTTTATCATCAGTACCGACGGCGATACCCTGCGTTTGGCTCCGGAGGACTTCCATTTCCAATATATGCGCCTCGATGACTACATGACCGAGCTTTCCAAGGTGGTCAAGATCGTGGATCTTTCGGTGGAGAATATCGCGGATTACGCATATTTCGATCACTATGAGGAGCATGAGACCGATGAATTCGGCGCACACACCGGCTGGGTATATGATGTTTACTACCTGCGCAGTAAGCTGTATGATGAAGGCTGGTACTATTTCAGCTGCAGCGAAGATCTGGCGATCGAATACCATTGGCCGGCACGCGATTTTACCGCAGTGAATATTGAAAGCGGTCGTGAGACCCCGAATCACAACGATGCGAATTCGAGCATCATCAGTTATTCGCCGTTTCGCATCAATACGGGCGTGCATTTTACCAAGCGCACCGACTATATGATCATCAAAGACGATAAGCTGACCGCAGACGATTTCACCTTCGGACGTACCAAAGGTAAGCTGTATTTCATCAACGCGGAATATATCAAGGAAGTGCGTCAGAGAGACGGCGAATACCGTGACCTGATCTTGGATACCGAGAAATACCCATTCTGCGGTTGGGAGGTTCTCAATGCCGGTATGTGGGAAGATGACAATCAGTGGTATTGATATGAAAGATACGCAAAAAGAGGACGGATAAACCGTCCTCTTAATTGTTT
>JBGUUN010000057.1:0-2273 GCA_045133555.1 Oscillospiraceae bacterium | reverse complement strand
CCGCACAATGCCGCTGTCATCACAAACGCACTGTGTGACGCCATCTGTGCACTCGATACCCCAAACGAGGCATTATACCGACAAAATACCGCCGCATATATCAATGCACTGTCCGCCCTTGATGGAGTAATGCACGAAATTTCCGAACACGCGGCATATCGAACGCTGGTTTTCGGTGACCGCTTCCCGATGCGGTATCTCTGCGATGCGTACGGACTTGGTTACCGCGCGGCGTTTCCCGGCTGTGCGGCAGAATCCGAACCGAGTGCGGCGACCATGATCTTTCTGATCGAAAAGGTAAGGGAAGAGGGAATTCCCGCAATCCTTACCATCGAAATGAGCAACGAAAAAATCGCAAAAACCATTTCCGAGGAAACAGGAGCGCCGATCTACCGTATGCATTCCTGCCATAACCGTACTGCCGATGAAACGGCGGCGGACAAAACCTATCTTGATCTGATGTATGAAAACGCCGAGGTCCTGAAAATCGCACTCGGTGTCACGGAGTAAGCATTACATATGAATTTATTGGAAGTCAAAAACCTCACCGTCCGTTATGAGCGTCAGACGGCGGTCGAGAACGTCACGTTTTCGTTAAAAGAAGGCGATTATGCCGCGATCGTCGGAGAAAACGGTTCAGGCAAATCCACGCTGGTCAAAACGCTCGTCGGATTGATCCCCGCATCGGAGGGCGAAGTGCAGATGCACGGCATGACCCCGCGCGAAATCGGATATCTGCCGCAGTCCACGATTGTGCAGAAAGATTTCCCGGCATCGGTTACAGAAGTCGTTCTGACAGGATGTCTCGCCGATGGCGGATTCCATCCGTTCTACTCCAAAAAGCAGAAGGCACTTGCAAAAGAAATGATGGAGTTACTCGGTGTCACACCGTTTGCAAAGAAATCGTTTCGTGAGCTGTCCGGCGGTCAGCAGCAGCGTGTCCTGCTTGCACGAGCACTTTGCGCAACAAAAAAACTCCTGATTTTAGACGAACCCGCATCGGTTCTTGACCCGGTTGTCACGCATGAGCTGTACGGAATTCTGCGAAAACTCAACCGTGAGCGCGGCATTACCATTCTGATGGTTTCGCACGATATCCACTGTGCGCTGGAACAGGCAAAAACGATTCTGCACATGGATAAAACGCTCAAATTCTGCGGCTCTGTCGAAGATTATGCCAATACACCCGAGTACCGCCGTATGATCGGTGACTGCATCGCAGCGGATGATATGATGCACGTACACCATCACCACCATCATCACAATCATGCCGCATGCAAAGAAGAGGAGGGAAGCGCACAATGATAACCGTCCTTGACCAGTTTTCCGTCCTCTTTTCCTACAGCTTCATTCAGCGCGCGCTGGTGGTTGGCATCCTCGTCTCTCTGTGCGCCGCGCTGCTTGGCATCAGCCTTGTTCTGCGTCGGTTTTCGATGATCGGAGACGGACTGTCCCATGTCGGCTTCGGTGCGCTGGCAATCGCCGCTGTGCTTGGACTGGCACCGCTTGCCGTTGCCATTCCCGTGACCATCGCCGCCGCGTTCTTCATGCTGTGGCTCAACGAACGCGGACACATGCAGGGTGATGCGGCAATCGCGATTTTATCGTCATCCTCACTTGCCATCGGTGTGCTGATCACAGCATCGACAACCGGCATGAACACCGACCTGAACAGCTATATGTTCGGCTCGATTTTAGCCATCAGCAAAAGCGATATGATCCTTTCCATCGTCGTTTCGGCAATCGTGCTGCTTCTGTATCTGCTGTTTTACCATCCACTGTTCTCGGTCACCTTTGATGAAAATTTCGCAACCGCAACGGGAACGAAAGCCTCGCGCTACAATCTCTTGTTGTCCCTGCTCACCGCGCTGACCGTCGTGGTCGGCATGCGGCTGATGGGAACACTGCTGATCTCCCCGCTCATCATCTTCCCGGCACTCACCGCCATGCGTGTCTGCAAAAGCTACCGCGGCGTCGTGATCTGCTCGATGGTGACCTCGGTTCTGTGCTTCCTCATCGGACTCTGTCTGTCGTTTTTATGCAGTCTGCCGACCGGCGCGACAATCGTGTGCGTGAATCTGATCTGTTTTCTCGGATTCACGGTGGTCGGAGCGCTCAGACGAAAAAATTGAATCAAAAAAGTCAGGCGATGTCCAAGTATTCGGACACCGCCTGTTGATTTATTGTGTGCGATCAGTCCACAACCGCCTGTGCGACTGCAACCTTTTCACCCGTCTGCATGGAGCGATACAGTGCATCCATGTAGAATACGG
>JBGUUN010000056.1:0-3647 GCA_045133555.1 Oscillospiraceae bacterium | reverse complement strand
CCCGTGGCAACAAGTTGCCCTTAGAGCTGGCACGCAAAGCGTGACGGAGAGGGCTTTCAACGGGCGATTCGAGATCCACTGCGTGGGATCTATCGCCCCTACATCATATATAATGCGGCTTCACCGCAGCGGTACGATTCAAGCATCGTACCCTACATTTGCTTCACTCTTCTCTTTACACTTTATACTTTACACTTTTCACTTTATACTTTAATAAGTCGAGCATAAAAGGTTCCACTACCGCATGATGCAAATGCAAGCATTTGCATCTGTAGAGGACTGTGACCTTACGGTCACAGCCTCCGGCAGCTTTTGACCAAGCCCCCGCGCTATGCCAACGGGGGCACCCCGGACGCCGCTTTTGGTTGACATTGTATTGCTATCGTGCTATAATGAGGGAACAGATATATCAAATATATAATAGGAAATACATCTGTTTTTACTTATACCAATCACCCTGCTTATTCAGAAAGGGAACTATATATGGAATTTTTGGCTAAAATGAAAAATAAACATAAGGGGCTTAAAATCATCATCGTCGGCTGCGGTAAGGTCGGTCAGACCCTCGTCGAGCGCCTTTGCGCCGAACAGCATGATGTCACCGTCATCGATCAAAGACAGGAGATCGTTGCCGATATCGGCAGCGCTTACGATATCGGCAGTATCGTCGGCAACGGTGCATCCATCCGTACCCTGCAGGAGGCCGGCATCGATCAGGCGGACCTGCTCATCGCCGTTACCGGCTCGGATGAACTGAATCTGCTCTGCTGCGTTATCGCAAAACGGGGCAGCTCCTGCGAGGTCATCGCCCGTGTCCGCAACCCGGAATACAGCAGCGAGGCGGGATACTTAAAATCCCAGCTCGGTCTTGCACGTATCATCAACCCGGAGCTGGAGACCGCCCGCGAGATCTCCCACGTACTCTCCCTCCCGACTGCAGTCAGCGTTTCCACCTTCGCACGCGGTCAGGTCGAGATGATACAGATCAAACTCCCGAAACACACCTCTCTGCACTCCAAACGCATTATGGATATCGGTGATCCCCTCTCGGGTGCGGTCTTGATCTGCGCCGTTGAGCGTGATGACCGCGTATATATCCCCAACGGCTCCTTCGTACTGCGCGAAGGCGATCTCGTTTCCTTTATCTCCCCGACCCGAGATGCAAAAACCTTCCTCAAAAAGATCGGCTTTGAAACCAATCAGGTCCAGAATACTCTGATCGTCGGCGGCGGTAAACTGGCATATTACCTCGCACAGCGTCTGCTGCGTGAGGGCATCGAGGTCACCATCATCGAAAGAGACCGCCAAAAATGCGAGAATCTCTCGCTGGCACTGCCGAAGGCAAATATCATCTGCGGCGACGGCACCAAGGTCGAGCTGCTCATGGAAGCGGGTATGGAGCAAAGCGAGGCGTTTGTCACCCTCACCGGCATCGATGAGGAGAACATCATGCTCTCGCTGCACGCAAAACAAGTCTCCGATGCCAAAACCGTCACCAAGATCAACCGCACCAATTTCGATAAGGTCATCGATAACTTAAACCTCGACAGCGTCGTTTATCCGCGCTATATCACCGCGGATTCCATCGTTGCATTCGTGCGTGCAAAGGTCGCATCCCGTAAGAGCAGCGCGATCGAAACGCTGGTACAGTTTTATGACAACCGTGTCGAAGCATTGGAATTTGTCATCGAGGAACACTCCAGCATTACCTATATCCCGCTGTATCGCCTGAAATTCAAGCCGAACCTCTTAATCGCCTGCATCAACCGCGGCGGCAAGATCATCATCCCAAGCGGTAGTGATATGATGATGCCGGGCGATTCGGTCATCGTCATCACCGCCAATTCCCGTTATAAGGAATTGACCGATATTCTGGAGAGGAATTGACGCCATGAACCGAAGAATGATACTCTATATCGTGGCGCTTGCCCTCACGGTGGAAGCCGGATTTATGCTGTTTCCGGCTCTGGTCGGGCTCATTTACCGCGAGAAGGCGGCGGTATGGTTTTTTATCGTGGCATTGATGGAAGCGATCCTCTGTCTGCCGTTTGTCAAGGACCGTCCGGAGGATCGCCGTTTTGCGGTGAAGGAAGGCTGTATCGCAACGGCACTTTGCTGGATCGGCATGAGTGCGGTGGGTGCTCTGCCGTTTTATCTTTCCAAAACGATCCCCTCTTATATCGACGCGTTGTTTGAGATGGTCTCCGGCTTTACCACAACGGGTGCTTCGATCGTAGCCAGTGTGGAAAAACTGCCTTACTGCGTGAATTTCTGGCGCTGCTTATCCCACTGGATCGGCGGCATGGGAATTTTAGTCTTTTTGATGATGGTAGTCCAGATGGCGGACGCCTCCAACATCAATCTGCTGCGCGCGGAGAGCCCGGGTCCCTCGGTCGGCAAGATCACCCCGAAGATGCGCCAGACCGCAAGGCTTTTATATATCATCTATATCGCGCTGAGTGTGCTGCAGTTTATCCTGCTGCTGCTTGGCAAAATGCCGGTATTCGATGCGCTTTGCACCACCTTCGGCACCGCCGGAACAGGCGGATTCGGCATCAAGAATGACAGCTTTGCGTCCTACTCGCCCTATCTGCAATGGGTGACCGCGATCTTTATGATCCTGTTCGGCATCAACTTCAACGCATACGCCTTCCTGCTGTTCAAACGCTTCAAACAGGCATTTACCATGGAGGAGGTTCGCTACTACGTTATCGTGATCGCGGCGGCGGTGCTCCTGATCACCATTGATGTTTCAAACTATTTCCATTCCTTTGGCGAAACGCTCCGACACGCGGTATTCCAGGTCGGAAGTATTATCACCACCACCGGTTTTGCGACCGAGGACTTCAACGTCTGGCCGGGCAGCAGCCGTTTGATCTTAGTGATGCTGATGTTCATCGGTGCCTGTGCGGGCAGTACGGGCGGCGGCATCAAGGTATCGCGTTTTGCGATCTCGATCAAGGCGGTGGGCAAGGAGTTAAAGACCTATCTGCATCCGAAGCGTGTACACAAGATCCAGATGGACGGTGTGCCGGTCGAACGTGATGTCATCCGCGGCATCAATGTCTATCTGTTCACCTTTTTGATGATCTTTGTCAGCTCGGTCTTACTCATCAGTCTGGACGGCAAGGACCTTGTGACGACGGTCACGGCGGTCTGTGCGACCTTAAACAACATCGGTCCGGGACTGGGTGTCTGCGGTCCTGCGGGAAACTTTGCAAGCTTTTCGTATTTTTCCAAGATCGTGATGATGTTTGACATGATCGCAGGCCGACTGGAGTTATTCCCGCTTTTGATGTTATTCTACCCGCCCTGCTTAAAGGCGTTATTGAAGAAGGAAAAAGAGCAGACCCGCTTCAAATTCTGACCGGCGAGCCGCCGGTCCCGTAGCGCGGATCACTTGTACCACCTTTTATGGTCGCAGGCATAGCCTGCTACTGTCTGGCGGTATGGTACTTTTGCGCTCGAATGAATTGTAGGGATCGTAGGGCGGGGGTTTGCCCCCGCCGCAAATATAATCCAAAAGCTCGATAGATCACAGATCTATCGAGCTTCCTTCATTTCACTTTTAACTTTTCACTTTTCTTTTTCTCTTCCACGCTTTATAATTCGGTACCAGCCAAAACAGCGTTTTGAGTGCCAGCAAC
>JBGUUN010000055.1:0-1870 GCA_045133555.1 Oscillospiraceae bacterium | reverse complement strand
TTCGGAGGAATATTTATGGATATTAAAAAAATAGCTGTCATCGGTCTCGGTAATATGGGCGGCGGTGTTGCATCCTGCCTTGAGGGCAAAGGCTATACCGTCTATGCATTCGATACCGATGCCAATAAGAAAGCATCCTTCCAAAACTTCTGCGATACCGCTGAACAAGCGGCAAGAAACGCAGATATCATCCTGCTCTCGCTGCCAAACAGCGAGATCGTTGAAAAAACCGTAGCCGACCTCTCCGCAGATGCAAAATCCAATAAGGTTGTGCTCGACCTGTCCACCTCCTTCCCGCTTTCCACCCGTAAGCTCGAAGAAGAACTCAAGGCATTTAACACCGTGCTGCTCGATGCACCGCTGCTGGCAGGCCCGGATGAGGCAAAAGCAGGTACCCTGATCACCATGGTATCCGGCGACGAAAAGACCTTTGAGGACTTAAAACCGCTGTTTGCCGATTTCTGTGAGAAATATGACTATGTCGGCGCATCCGGCAATGCACATACCATGAAGATCATGATGAACTTCACCGGCCTGATGTATACCGTGCTGCTGGGTCAGATGTTCCCGCTTGCGGAAAAACTCGGCTTAGACCCGCAGAATCTCTATGAGCTGATGAATACCGATGTATTCTCCACCTGGATGTACCGTTTCTATGTGCCGAAGATGATCGACCGCTCCTTCACCGAGGCATTCTCCTTAAAGCTCGGCTTAAAAGACCTGCGCTATATGCGCGACCTGTACGCTGCATACGATGTACCGGCATTTGCCCTCGACGGCGGTATCGAGCTGCTTGAACGCTGCGTTGAAAACGGACGCGGTGACCGCGATTTCTCGGAATGTGCCGCAGAGATGTATGAGCTGCTCGGCATGCGATCCACACAGGAGGAAAAATAATGGCAAACTATGACGGCTCGGTCTTAAAACCGGGATTCTATGACTTAAATGAGGATGGCACGCCTGATGCGGTGGCGTTCCTTTATAACGGCAAACACGCACTGTTTATCTCGGATGACGGCAAACTCCCGTGGGAGAATGAACCGGCAGAGGGCTTTGAAGCGCTGTTTAAGAAAGCATTCCGCGCAGGCGAAAACAAAAACCCGTGGCATGAAATGCGTGCGACCTGGGGCAGCTATACGCTGCTTATCGACCGCGACGAATGCGGCAGATTCGATACCTTGGGCGATTACTGCTACCGTGCATTCGACTTAAACGGCGACGGCGCACCGGAAGCGGAATACTATCACCTCTTCCCGGGTGAAGACTGGTGCCCGTACTCCAATAAATTTGTCATCAACTTCGACGGCGAACGCGATATGTCCAACCTCGATTTTGAAAACCTCACCTATGCCGATGAGCAGGCATTCGATGAAGGCTATAAATACCGCATGAATGTCCACGGCAGCGGCTTTTTCGTCAACTCCTACTCCGCACACCCGGAAACCTCCTGGGAGACCCCGATCGCATGGTATGACTTCGATTTCGACGGCAGAAGCAACATGGCAATGCGCGTCGGCGATACCAAACATAACGCACTCTATGCATCCGGCGGTCTGGCTGAGGACAAAGAGCGCTATTACGGCAAAGCAAGTGAGTTTGAGCTCGCCATGGAATTAAACGGCAACACCTCCGAAGAACGCTGGCATTCGCTGGACATGATGCTCTCCTTCTATAACTATGAAAACCCGACCTTGGACTACACCAAATACGAGGATACCCTCTCCTGTATGAAACCGCTGCCGGGCAGCGAAGTGTTCTACGGCAAACTCCTCCCGGTACGCTGTGAGCCGACCCGTCAGTATCTGCCGTACCTTGACGGCGTGAAATACGGTCTGGAGCATGACGGCTGGAATGCCTGCTTCATGCTGTT
>JBGUUN010000054.1:0-2365 GCA_045133555.1 Oscillospiraceae bacterium | reverse complement strand
ACACCGAAGTGATCGGCAAGCAGACCGCTGATCGGTGTGAAGATGATCTTCGATACAAAGGTACCGAGAATACCGTTGAAGGACTGTGCCGTTGCACGCATCTCTTTTGGTACATTGTCGTTGATATAGCGCACCATGCTGTAGCTGAAACCGACAAATCCGCAGCCGGAGAGCATATTCGCCACCAAAATCGCATAGTGATCGGTCAGACTTGCAAGCAAGATCCAACGGCACGCAGCCGCAGTACCGGCAAAGATCATCAAAGCCTTGGTACCGAACTTCTTCTGCAGTCTGCCGGCAAACCAGAAGAACGGGATCTCCGCCAGCGCACCGAAGGTGGAGAGCCATCCGACCATGACCGAAGTCGCGCCCAGCTCATTCTTATAATAGATCGCAAAGAACTGGAAGAAAAACGCAGTTCCCAGCGAATAGATCACATTAAACAGGAACATACAGATCAGACGGCGATCCTTGAGCAGTACCGAATAACGTACCTTCTGCTTTTTGGCGCGATGACCTGCGATCTTCGGCAATGTGAAGTAATTGATCGCGGTAAACACCAAAAAGATCGCGACCATCCAGAAGATCTGATCGTAATCGGTCCCCACCGCAAAACCGATGAGTGCGGCACAGGATGCATAACCGATGGTACCGCCTAAGCGCAGCTGTCCGAAATCCCAGCGTCTGTTCTCTAAATATTCCAGCGTATAGTTATCCTGCAGCGTGACCGCAGGGTTAAAAAACACATTAAAACACAGCACGCAGAACACCAGCCAGATCTTCGCGCTCGAAAGATAAAAGCAAAGTCCCACCGCTGCACATACCATCAATAAGGAACCTACAATGCGGTTTTTGCCTTTGGATTTATCGCTTAAAATGCCCCAGTACGGTTGGATCAAAACCAAAGCAACGGTTGAGATCGAGCTGACCAGACCGAGCTTGGTATTGGTAAATCCTTTGCTGTTTAGGAACAGGTTCAGATATACATTATAAATTGCCTGGCCTGCATAGAAAAAGACGTAGACCAAAAATAAGCGTATCGGAAACGGATCGCTTTTCTTTACTGCCGAAGTATCCATATAAAATTCCCCTATCTGTAGTTCTCTTTTCAGATTACCACGAAACGCATAGAAAGTCAATCACTTTTCCGGCGACATCCAAAAGGTCGGTCACTTTACAAACGCTTCAAGCATCACATAATATGTCAGATAAAGTCCAAATAACAGCCACATAACGCGGATGGTGATCGGCAGCAGATGCCATTTCTTTAAGCCTTTCTTGGTCGCGGAAAGATACGGCGTACCCGCCGGAGCCAAAAACAGCATCATAAACATTGCGGCGGGAACAAAAGTGATCCCGAATATCGCTGCATCGGCAAGTGAGCCGTCATAGGTGAAGAATCCGGTGATCGCTAAAAGTGCAAACGGCAAAGACAGTACCAGCCAAAGATAATTCCAGAAGTTCTTTTTTTGCTTCTTTCCGGCTGCTTTTTTACCCGGCTCTGTCGGGCGCTCGGTCAGTATCCTTGTCGGTGCTTCGTTTGAAGTGCTGTTGTCAAAGGCTTCCTCCTGTGCGGTAAGCTCATCCTGTACGATTGGACGCGCACTTTGCTGCATACACTGCTGTTTTAAGTGTTCGGCATCCTTATATCCCGGCACATACTGCAATGCCGTATCAAACCAATATGCGGCATCCGCATAATCCTGTCCGTTTGCAGCGTTTTTCATCATTTCAACCGCACGCTGATAACGAAACTCCGCCGCATTGATATTTACCTGCGCGCAATAGTCATCCAGACGCGCCTTCATCGCATCATCTGCAGCCGCATATGCCGCCATAAAATACGGGTCCTTTGCAAAACTGCGTCCTTGCTTTGCAAGCTCGCTCTCATCGCCGCATTTTAAGATGACAAGCAATCTGCCAAGCAGTGCATCCGCATTCTTCGGATCACTTGAAACAACCGATTCAAACAAAAGATCCGCTTGAGAAAAATCGCCTTCTTTTAAAAGCGCATATGCCTGTCTGATCTGTGATATCTGTTCCATACCGTCACCGTCCTCCCTGTTTGCTTCAATTATACCGCATTCTATACAAAAATGCAATCCAATAACCTAAAAACATACAAAGATTGCATTTATATGCCATCCATGCTATAATATAGCCGTATAAGCTGCAAAGGAGGGACAGATATGATCAAAGCGGTGATTTTTGATATGTACGAAACGTTGGTGACACTGCATGCTTCTCCGAATTATTTCGGAGCACAGATCGCAGCGGATGCAAATATTCCGACAGATGATTTTTATAAAATATGGCGCGATCCCGAAGTGGATAAAAAACGTACCATCGGAAAACTGACCTTGGA
>JBGUUN010000053.1:0-2414 GCA_045133555.1 Oscillospiraceae bacterium | reverse complement strand
CCGCTCCTATGTATTCATGCCGTATACCATGGTAAACGACCACCGTACCGGCTTAAAAATGAGCCAGGTCAATGACGTTATGGACGGTGAGATCGATCCGTTCATCGTTGCATATCTGTCCGCGAAACCGGGCGATCTGCAGAACGGCAGCGCCGATATGGACTGATAAACCAAAAGGAATCGACCCACTTAGGTCGATTCCTTTTTTCTATGCCGTGTTCATTCCACGCTGCACCTTTGTACAATGCTCGGGCCGCGCCAACCTTATACATCATCCTGCCCTATACCGGGCCGTTCCTTTCGCCGCGACGCGAAAGGAACCAAAGGGTCGCATAAGGGCTGCCGCCCTTATGTATCCCGCCTCCCTCGCCTTGCATCTTGGTGCAGCATCGATTTTTCGTCAGAAAAATCGAAGAATCGGGCTGATCCCCCGTACCGGTGCGGAATTTCGGTTGATACCGTGCTTGCGGTACAGCAGGTTTGATGTCCTTGGAAAACAGATACCGCCGCAAGCATTTCCCGTTTCTTCCTTAATTCACACCAAAGGTGTGACCTCATTGGTGCAAAGCACCACCTCATTGCGCGTCAGCACACCTCATTCACACCTTTGGTGCGACCTCATTGGTGCGAAGCACCACCTCATTGCGCGTCAGCGCCGGACCACGGGATCGGGGAAACGACCTCCATCACATTCGCACGCTGCCATAATGCCGGATCAAACTGCAGCGCATAGCCAAAGCCCGGCTCCATCGTCCATTCCGCCGGATCACGCTTCGGCGATGCAAATGCGAATAATAAGTTGAGCAACACACCGCCGTGGCAGACCAGAGCCGCCTCCGAAATGCGGTTTTTCATCATATCCCCTAAGATCTCCTGCAATCCCTCGAAGATGCGGCGGATGAATGCCGCCTGACCCTCGCCGTTCGGCGGGGAGATACGCATATTCGAGGAGATCCAGTCGCGGTATGCCGGGGTGTCTTTCAGCTCATCCAAGGTCTTGCCCTCAAACTTGCCGAAATCACACTCGCGTAAGTCGTCGATCAATACCGGTAAATGTCCCGGGAACAGGATCTCGGCGGACTCCACCGAGCGTTTCATCGGGCTGGAATACACTCTGCCGACGGTCGGATAGATCATGTGTGCGGAGAGGTCTTTTAAGTGCTGTTTGCCGAACTCGCATAACGGCAGGTCGGTCGAGCCGATGTATTTGCCTTCCAGATTGCCCTGGGTGATGCCGTGGCGGATCAGATATAAACGATAAGCGCGCATAAAAATGACTCCTTTCAAAAAAACATCTTTACAAATTCCGAAAATTATAATATAATGGTAGCATACGATTCGACAAAATCCGATTCAGAAAGGACTTTCATAGATCATGTCAACCAATACCGCTTCCTTCGGTCAGACCCTTGCATTTTTGCGCAAGGAGAAAAATATCAGTCAGAAACAGGCAGCTAACGACCTCGGTGTTTCGCAGGCTCTGCTTTCCCATTACGAGAAAGGCATCCGCGAATGCGGACTGGAATTCTTGGTCCGTGCCGCTGACTATTATGATGTATCCTGCGACTATCTGCTGGGCCGCTCCCCGCAGAAAACCGGTGCAGTTTTGACCATCGATGACATCCCGGACGGTGAAAACGAACGCCCGACCGGCAAAAAACCGGATTTCATCGCGCTGATGCAGAAGAAACTCATCGTCGGTACCGTCAATGTCTTATTCGACCGCCTTTCGCTGGTGCGTGACGGCAAACTGACCATGGCGATCTCGAGCTTCATCAACATGGCACTCTATCGCTGCTACCGTATGATGTTTGCTATGCCGAAAAACGGCCCGCAGTTATTCCACGGCAGCCGCATGATGACCCAGGCGAAAGCGGATGCTTTGATGCGTGTAGCGGAGGCGCAGGCCAATGAGATCGCAGACGCATATGCCGAGGACAAGGAGAACAATCCGATCCCGGTGCTGACCAACGATCTGCTCGAGCAGAACTATCCGAAATACGCCGCTGCGGTACTCAATATCCTCAAAAACTCCGAGGACCAATTATCTTAGTTTTGTGGAAGGGTAGATTCGCTTCGCGAACTACCGTTTTTAGTTTGTATGTTTTTGGAACGGTCATTTTTCGCGGAAAAATGACCGTTTTTTCCTACCTTTGTGGATGGGGGGATGCGGATCCACTGCGTGTGATTCACTGTGTGGAATCAGTTCACACCCCGTTTTTTCTCTTAGTTTAGTGGAAGGGTAGATTCGCTTTGCGAACTACCGTTTTTAGTTTTTTCTTAGCTTTGTGAATGGGGATGCGGATCCACTGCGTGGGGCTGACGGTCCGTGCGAAGCAAGTTTGTACAAGTCGAGCCCTCTCCGTCTGACCTATGGTCAGACACCTCCCCCAGAGGGGGAGGCTTTAAAGTTT
>JBGUUN010000052.1:0-11822 GCA_045133555.1 Oscillospiraceae bacterium | reverse complement strand
TTCGGGTTTTATGCAATTTTTGCGATATAAAAAAAGCAGGTGTACCGCAATCGGAAAACAGCCTGCTCTCATATGATCTACGGTATTTTGTTTCTTAAGTTGCAATTTGAGGGTATAGGTATCCCCCATGTTTATATTATACTGTTTTTTTCATCAATAGTCAAGCAAAAAACGAAATACCGCGGAAAGGTTTTTCCTCTCCGCGGCATCCCGTGTCGTAAGTTGATTTATCGCAATTCAGGATTACGCTGTGTGGCTGCCTCTCCCTTACGGGATCGGCAAATGATGCAGGGGTCCCCCGTCAGTCTTTAAAGATCACGCAGGAGTACGGTGCCATCTGAATGGTATTGTCGGACACACGAGTCACGCCGATCTCAAACAGCATCTGTTTGCCGTTATCCGGCATACGGTACAGCTCGGAACCGGTGTTGACCATACAAAGCAGGCGGTCATCGCCGCACTGTCTGACATAGCCGTAGACATATTCCTCGCAGAGATACGGCTGCATATCACCGGTCTGCAGAGAAGCGTGTGCATTTTTGAGCATACCCATCGTCTGATAGAACGAGGAAACACTCTCGTTTTTATGATCCCAGTCGAAGAATCTGCGGTTAAACGGATCCTCAAAGCCCTCCATGCCGATCTCATCACCGTAATAGATGCACGGCATACCCGGCAGGGTGTACTGTAAGAACACCGCCACACGCTGGCGTTTTTTGGATTTCATCCGCTCTGCCTCGGTCGGACGGCGATATGCACGCTCCTCACGGGACTGATACCACGCACCGGTCAGGGTGGTGGCGATACGCGGGGTATCGTGGGTAGAAAGCAGATTCATCACGCAGTGGATCACCTGCGGCGGATAGTTTTCAAAGATACGCATGATGCGCTCGTTGAAGCTGACCGCATCGATCTCCTGACGGACAAAACCGATGATCGCATCCTTATACACATAGTTCATGACCGAGTCAAGCTCTTTGCCCCAGAAATACTTTCTTCGGGTGTTATAGCTGATCTTGTTGGAAGCATCCTCCCAGACCTCACCGAGTAAGAGTGCCTGCGGATTTTCCTTGCGCAGCACGGATTTGAAGCGCTCAAGGAATTCATCCGGCAGCTCATCCGCAACATCAAGACGGAAACCGTCGATGCCCAGACGCAGCCAATGCTTGACCACGCTGTCCTCATCGTAGAGGATGTAGTTGAGATAGGAGGAATCCAGCTCGTTGACACACGGCAGTGTGTCGATCCCCCACCAGGATTCGTACTTCTCCGGATATTCCGAGAACATAAACCAGCTGCGATACGGAGAATCCTCGTAGCTGTAAGCACCGTTTCCGAACAGGTTATCCTTATCGAAATACTTACTTCTCGAGCCGGTATGCGAGAATACGCCGTCTAAGATCACCTTCATGCCAAGCTCATGTGCATGGAGCACAAGCTCGCGCAGGTCGGCTTCGGTGCCGAGCATCGGGTCGATCTGCTTATAATCGGCGGTATCATAGCGGTGGTTGGAAAACGCCATGAAGATCGGGTTTAGGTAGAGCACCGAAACACCGAAGGATTTGATATACGGAAGTTTCTCGGTAATACCGCGTAAATTTCCGCCGAAAAAGTCATTATTCAAAATTTCACCGTCCGCGTTCGGCATAAATTCCGGGCATTCGGTGGTATCCTTATGCACCCAGTAAGGTGCGATCTTGCCTGTCAGAGAGGTCTTGCCGCTTTTTGCAAAGCGATCCGGGAAGATCTGATACATGACCTTACCGGCAAAGCCTTTATCCACAGTGAAATCTTTGGTTGTAACGGTGATCTGCCAACGCGAACCGTCATCCAAGAGCGGGCGGTTTAGGTGATCGCGGCAGATAGAATGCGGGGTACCGTAGCTTTCATACCAGAAATGGTAGAAATAAAGTCCCTCGTCGTGGATGGTGACCGAAGTTTGAAACAATCCGAAACCGTCATCATCCTCGCCGATCTTCTCCATAGAATACCAGCAGTCTAATTCGCCGTCACGGGTCAATACAAAATTCACGTTCCAAACCGAAAGGATCGGAGAAAGTGCGATGGTGACCGTGACGGTCTCATCCTGCACCAAACAGCCGAAAGGAGTTTTATGGCACTCCTGTCGGCTGTCGTAGCGGATCAAAGACGCACGGGAATTTGAATCCTTGATTTTCATTATTTCGTCAATACCTTTTCGATATTCCAGATATTTTCTGCGTATTCATTGATGCAGCGGTCTGCAGCAAAGATACCGGATTTTGCGATGTTGACCAAGGACATCTGAGAGAAGGTCTTTTCATCTCTGTATACCTCAGCAACATGCTGCTGCATCTCTTTGTAGGATGCGAAGTCTGCGATGGTCATATAAGCGTCTGCTTTACCGTACTGACCCTCGGTTAAGGAGTATACGATATCTGCAAAGGAGATGCCGCGGATGCCGCTCATCATGTAGTCGAGTACACGGCGGATGTCAGCATTTGCGTTTGCGGTAGCCTTCGGATCGTAGCCTTTTCTCCACAGTGCAACAACTTCCTCAGCGGACATACCGAAGATGAAGATGTTGTCATCGCCTACCTGCTCATGGATCTCCACGTTAGCACCGTCCATGGTACCTAAGGTGATCGCACCGTTTAACATGAACTTCATGTTACCGGTACCGGATGCCTCTTTACCTGCAACAGAGATCTGCTCGGAGATATCAGCAGCCGGGATGATGATCTCAGCTAAGGATACCTTGTAGTCCTCGATGAAGATGACCTTCATCTTGCCGAAGCAGTCCGGATCGTTGTTGATCTGTTTTGCAATGACGTTGATCAGACGGATGATCTGTTTTGCCATCTGATAGCCTGCGGATGCTTTTGCACCGAAGATGAAGGTACGCGGGGTAACTTCCATCTGCGGGTTATCCTTGATGGACAGGTACATATCGATGATATTCATAACGTTAAGCAGCTGACGTTTATACTCGTGCAGACGTTTTACCTGAATATCAAATAAGGATGCCGGGTCAACTTTTACGCCGTTTGCTTTAGCGATATACTCAGCCAGGCGAACTTTGTTGTTGTATTTGATCTTACGAAGCTGTGCCAGTACAGCAGAATCATCGTGGTAAGCCATGAATTTTTCCAGCTGAGAAGCATCCTTGATGAAGTCACGGCCGATGGTGGAGCATAACAGTTTGGTCAGCTCCGGGTTGGAAACGCACAGCCAGCGGCGGTAGTCGATACCGTTGGTAACGTTGCCGAAGTGGTCGTTATCCATCATATAGAAATCGTGGAACAGATCGTCTTTTAAGATATCGGAGTGCAGTTTGGATACGCCGTTGGTCATATGGCAGCATGCTAAGCATAAGTTTGCCATCTTGACGTTGCCGCCCTCGATGATCTTCATATAGTTGATCTTGCCGAAATCGTTCGGGTAGAATGCGGAAATACGCTCGGTGTAGCGGCGGTCGATCTCACGAACGATGGAGTAGATACGCGGCAGTTTCTGGGAAAAGAGTGCCTCCGGCCATTTCTCGAGTGCCTCGGACATAACGGTATGGTTGGTGTATGCCAGAGTTTTGCCGGTGATCTCCCATGCGGTATCCCAGTCTAAGTGATACTCGTCCATGAGGACACGCATCAGCTCCGGAACACATAAGGACGGATGGGTATCGTTGATGTGGATCGCAACTTTATCGGACAGCTTGGTGATGTCACCGTACTGACCCATGAACTCCTTGATGATGGAGTGAACGGATGCACAAACCAGCAGATACTGCTGTTTTAAGCGCAGCTCTTTGCCTTTCCAGTGATCGTCAGCCGGATACAGTACGCGGGTGATGGACTCTGCCATGGTGTTGGACTCCATGGAACGTAAGAACTCACCGCGGGAGAACTGGTTTAAGTCTAAGCGATCGGTGGATTTTGCACTCCATAATACCAGCGGGTTGGTTGCTTTGGTATCATAGCCCGGGATGAGCATATCGTGCGGAACAGCCAAAACGGTGTTGGTGTCGTGATATTTAACGATCATCTGACCGTCTTCCCAGTGCTCGGAAACGTAACCGTCGAAGTTTACCTCAACCGCATCGTCCGGTCTTGCACGCAGCCAGGAATCGCCGAAGTCCAGCCAGTTATCCGGGAACTCCATCTGCCAGCCGTCTACGATCTTCTGACGGAAGATACCGAACTCATAACGCAGAGAGTAACCGGTGAAGGAGTAGTTTTCGGTGGATGCAGCATCCATGTAGCAGGATGCCAGACGTCCTAAACCGCCGTTGCCAAGGCCCGCATCCGGGTCTAAAGCGATCAGCTCTTTTAAGTCAAAACCGAACTCTTTGACTGCACGCTCCATGATATCGGTGATGCGCAGTTTGTAGAGGTTGTTCTTTAAGCTCGGACCGACTAAGAACTCCATCGACATATAATAAACTTTTTTAGCTTCCTGTTTTTTGATCTGCTTGTCGAAAGCGATCTTGTTTTTGTTCATGATATCGCGGACAACGGAACATACGCTGCGGTACATCTGCTGTTTGGTTGCTTCTGCAGCGCCGCAACCGTAATGACGGTTTACTTTATCCTCGATCAGTTTCTGCATCTGTGCAGTACTATAACCCATATGTTTTTACCTCCGATACGGCCTTCCCCGCGCTCCTTTACGGGGAAAACACGAAAGCCGCTGAATTTGATGGTCAAGCAGTTGTCCGCATTGGGCAAACAGCTGTTTTTTGACTCTCTTATCATATCACCAAGCACCGCATTTGTCAATCACCCTCCTTTACCGATTTTTCAAGCAAACGGCAACAAAATAATATTATTTCATCACTAAAACTACAGAAAAAGATACTTGTTTGTCTATAAATGCTAAAACATATCAGCGCGATCTTTTTGTTTTTAAGTCAAACATACGAAGTTTTATGATTTTTTGATTTATTTTTTTGTTGCAAACAGTTTGCGAAACATTTAACCATACCGGAAAAGTAAACCCGAAATTGCTCGAAAATATCTCTGATTTCAGACATTTGTTTGCATTTTCACTCCACTCTCGTTGTTTTTGAAATATCAAAGCCGATATTTTATTCCACTCCAAAACAGTAATAATATATTATCATTTTCAGCCGCATAGCGTGCATCTGATGTCATCCAAGCGGCCTTAGCCCCCCATCTGCCCCTTGGGCAGACGAACAAAGCCCCCAAACCGTGTGATCCGGCTTGGGGGCGATCCTGTTATTTGTTTTCTGCAAAAAGACGTTTAAGCTGCGAAATGGCCTCGATGGCATCGGCATCGTCCGGCATAAACAGCACGATCGTCTCTTTTCCCTTGGTCAAAAATCTGATTTTAAGATATTTCAGCTTCTTGCGCTTGAGCTTACGTCCGTCACGATACCTTGCGATCAGTTTTAGATCATCGGTTTCAAACCTAAGCAGCTGATCCCGTGGGATGAGGACATCGTCAAGCGGTGTCACGGTGCCGAATGCCGCATTGATGAGGCAGCTTTTCAGCACAACGTGATCCGGATAGACAAGCATGTTCTGCAGCAGGCTGCGGGAAGCGCAAACGCTTTCATCCTGCTGTAAGATGCAAACCGGTGCCTCGACATCCGGGAAGCGTCTGGAATACTGTCGCAGCAGTTTTGCAAACAGTCTGCGGGAGGCAGTACTGCGTTTGACAAAAGCATCCGGTACGCAGGCGGTAAAACCTTTGAGCGGTTCCATATCCGCCTCGGCAAGCTGCATCATCAGATGTGCGGTCTCGGTCTTGGCGGTCTGTTCGGTCTTTTGTGCGGCAAGCTGCACCGTTTGCGCATCGGTACCGGCTTTTTGATACTGCCTCCAGACCAGCGATACCGGGAGGGTCAGCAGCGAGAATGCAAATATCGCACCGGTGACATAGCGCAGCATGCCGGAGAAGAAGTAAAAGCTGTTGGCGTAATCGTAGCAGATCAGATATAGGATCGACCAGCAAAGCGGCACGACCACGATGCCGACAAAGACAAGGGTCTGCGGACCGCGTCTGCCGTAGAAGCAGCGGATGAGATCGATATCCGCACCGGCATCCAGTCTGCCCGAGAAGATCGCGGCAAGGCTTCGTTTCAGCACAGCGGTAACCCCCTCCTCGATACCCGCTTTGGCTCTCATACGCATACGGGAAAGCAACACGGCGACAAGCAGCAACGAAATGAGCAGAGCAGCACCGATCAATACCGCCAGGATGATGCGGTCTTTGCGCAGCACCACAGCCTGTGCACGGAATACCGCATCGGCCTCGGAAACAGTATAGGAATTGCCGGAAATTTTCAAAGTCTGTCCGCTCTGGCGCACCGTTTTATACTCCATGCCCTGCGGCAGATGGGTGGTGATGCTGACATGCGACGCACCGCAGCTTTCATAGAGATTTGCCGCTTCGACGCCGTTTGCAAGGATATATTCATCCGAGAAGAAGCGATCGATCATCTCAAGATCATAAGACAGGTCGATGCCAAATGCTTGATCCAGATAAGCCTCTGCATTGTCCTTGACCGTGACCGCGCAGATATAGCGGTAGCCTTCATTCACCGCAATGACCGAAGAAGAAAGCTCGCCTTTGTATTTCTTTTGATACCAGGCTGCGGCATTTTCCGCATTGCGTTTTGCATCGCTGCCGGTGAAGGAAAGCTGTACGGAAACTTTTTGGGGACCGTCAAGGCCGTAATGCACCGCAATATCCAGCGCATCCGCTTTGACCGAATCCCGTCTGGAATAGGACACCGACAGACTGCCGCCTTCGACCGGATAACGCAGATACTCCCCTTCCAGCACCGCGCTGCCGTATTCGTCCGAAAGTCCGGCATTCTCGGTATTGGAATTTTTGACATAGTAGGAATACTGTTTCGCCGGGAAGCGGTCAAAAACGAGGTATTCGCTATACACCGTTTCGGATGAGAATGCAGAACGCATATCAACATTAGCGGCAAACAGACCGGTCTCTCCGAACAAGGTTCTTGTCTGCTTTGCAAATTGATCCGCAGCAGCCGCACCGTACCAAAGCGTTTGTACCACGGTACCGTCTGCAAGCTCGTTGATTTCAACGCTGCCGCCTTCCGGAAGCAGGCCGGACAGATAGGCGGAAAACTGTTCTTTATTCTTTTCATAATCCGATTTTTCCACCGCAAATGCACAAGTACGCTCGATGGTGCCGTTTTGATCCACCGTCGTGGTCACGCACACCGACTGCAGCGTGATACCCTGATAGGTGTCAAATGCATACGGCTGGGTGGTACAGACCGTCTTGCCTTCATATGTAAGGGTGGTGCTGCCGAATTCCCAGATCTCCTCGGCGGTACCGGAATATTTACCGGATGCAAGCAATGCGTCATCAAACCACTGCATCAGATCATGATCGGTAAAATCCTCATTTAAGCGCACACCCGAAGAAAGCTTGCCGTCACCCACCTCAAGGCTCATCTGCGTCTGGGGTAAAATCAAGCGGATGAGGTTCCGGTAAGAAGCCGCATCCGCAAATGTCATGGTAAAGGTATAGGTCAGGGTATCGGCATTCTTGGTTGCGGTATAACGCAGCGATTTGGGGCAGTTTTCCTCAACGATAGCAGCGAGGGTTTCCTCGCCGCCCGACACGAATTGATCAAGCTGCTGCAGCGGGACACTGCAGGTGATCACACGGCTTCCGTTAAAATCTTTATCAATGTCCATCGTACCGGACATCTTGCCGCTGCAGCCGGTCAGAACGATCGCTGTTACGATACATACGGCAAGAATCAAAGATACGATACGTCTTTTCGTTTTCATATCCGATCCTCCTGGGCCATATTCCTTCAATTATTCACCTTTTTTACCTTTTCGCGGCGCCATATCTCTGTCCTCGAGATCGCGCAGCTGATACAGTTCGTCACGTCCGACGCGGATCTGTGCGTCGCGGATGAGCTTGACATCATCACGTTTGACCGCGATCGGAGCCGCATCCTTTTTATTATCCAGCCGCACCTTCAGCGAGCCGGTCAACAGATTGCACTCGGTAACAACGCCTCTGCCTTCTTCGGTTTCGACATAAGCACCGACCTTCGGCGTGATGGCAAGCAGCTCCTCATAGCTGTCCTGCTCATGTTTCAGGCAGCACATCAGACGCGAACAGGTACCCGAGATCTTGGTCGGATTCAGGGAAAGTCCCTGCTCTTTTGCCATCTTGATCGAAACCGGAACGAACTCGCCCATATGCTGTGCGCAGCAGAACGGTCTGCCGCAGATGCCAAGTCCGCCCAAAGCTTTCGCCTCATCGCGCACACCGATCTGTCGCAGTTCGATGCGTGCACGGAACACGCTTGCCAGGTCCTTGACCAGATCTCTAAAATCCACTCTGCCGTCTGCGGTGAAGTAGAATAAGATCTTGCTGCCGTCAAAGGTATATTCGATGTCCACAAGCTTCATGTGGAGATTATGCTTTTTGACCTTTTCCAAAAAGATCGGAGCGGCTTTCTTCGCCTTCTGTTCGTTCTGCTCCACGGTCAGGATATCATCCGGAGTTGCGATACGCAGAATCGGCTTTAAGGTGCCGACGATCTTTTCATCGTCCACCATGCGGTTTTCGATCGCAACACTGCCGCATTCGATGCCGCGGGAGGTCTCGACAATGACCTTATCGTTCTCGCTTACCTTGGCACCTTCCGGCGCAAAATAATAGATTTTACCGACGCGTTTGAAGCGTACACCAATAATTTCAACCATATATTTCCTCCTCGGTCTAAAATCGACCGGTATTTCTTCCCTTATTTGATCTGTGCAAAGATGCCCGCGGCATATCCTGCACTCATGAGGTTCATCGAAAACGGCTTACGCAGCATTCCCGACACCTTCTGGCAATAGCGGATCATCTCCGACAGCTCGGAAATTTTCAGTCCGCTGATCTTACCGCCCGAAAGCAGCTCATCATGCAGCTTGTTTTTTAACAGATCGTTGACCAGGATAAACTTCTGTTTATCTCCGATCTTCGACTGCGTCAGCTGCAGAAATACGTATTCTTTCCGTCTGCAGATCGCCTCATACAATGCGGATGCCGTCTGCAATGCCGCGATCTGTTCCGGATCGGTCAGCAAGCCAAGTGCCTTACCCGGATTGCCATCGGCGATGCGGATCGCCTGTTCGATGCGCGCCTCATCCGCATCGGTGCGTGAGATAAGCATATCTTTCAACTGACTTTTGTGCAAATTCTGCACGGTGATCGGGATACAGCGCGACGAAATGGTCTGCGGGGTGGTCGCCTTATCCGCTGCGGTCAGCAAAAAGACGGTATTCCCCGGCGGTTCTTCCAATACTTTCAACAACGCATTGAAAGACGGGCCCTCCATACGGTCCGCCTGCGGGATGATAAACACATTATATCTCCCGGCATTCGGCTTGACAAAGCTGCGCTGCTTGATCTCGCGCACCGCCGCGACCGGCAGCGGTTTATCGTAAGGTGCAATATAAAGATCGGGATGGGTATCGCTTTCCACCGAGCGGCAGGCATGGCAATGCCCGCAGGCGCCTTCTGCATGCGGAGATTCGCATAGGATCAGCTTGGCAAACCAGGACGCAAGCGTTTTCTTACCGATACCCTCCTCGCCGTAAAACAAATAGGCGTGGCAAAGTCTATCCTCATGCACCGCACGCAAAAGTGCGTCACGGACCGATTCATTGCCGTAGATCTTATCTGCAAGCTGCATACCTTCCCCCCTCTTTCCTATATTATAACATATTTTTATAAAGATAACAATAAAGAAAAGGCTCGGATCCCATCCGAGCCTGAATTCTCAAAAATGGCCGACCTTAACCAAGCGGCAGTCACCCACCGCTTGAAACGATTGTTTTGATCGGATAATTATTTCTGATCTGCGAAGATCTTTAAGATATCGTCAATATCGGAGGTAGAAGTTTTCGGTGCTTTCGGAGCGGTCGGTGCAGCAGCGGATTCAACGCCTGCAGCCTGACGTGCGCTGCGCATGGTATCTTTGGTACCCATAGCCAGTTTTGCCTCAACTTCGCTGAGTGCTTCTACTTCTTTATCCTTGAAACCGGTTGCGATAACGGTGATCTGGATCTCATCACCCATGTTCTCATCGAAAACAACACCCCAATAGATGTTACAGTCATCGGAAACCAGGCTGGAGATGTAGTCGGATGCGATGGAACCTTCATCCATACCGAAATCGTAGGAAGCGGTGATGTTCATAATCAGAGCGGAAGCGCCGTCGATCTTGGTATCTAACAGCGGAGAAGATACAGCAGCTTTTGCAGCCTCTAATGCACGGTCATCGCCGGAAGCTCTGCCCACGCCCATATGTGCATAACCGGAGTTACGCAGTACAGCGGAAACGTCAGCAAAGTCTAAGTTTACGAAACCGTCGTCTTTGATCAGCTCGGTGATGCTCTGTACGCCCTGGCATAAAACTTCATCTGCCATCTCGAATGCGCGTTTGAAGGTCAAGGATTTGCCGCGCTCGGATTTTGCGATCTCAACCAAACGCTCGTTCGGGATAACGATCAGTGCGTCAACATTTTTATACAATGCTGCGATACCGTTTTCTGCTTTTGCCAGACGCGGTTTGCCCTCGAATTTGAACGGTTTGGTTACAACACCGACGGTTAAGATGCCCATTTTCTGAGCGATCTCAGCTACGACCGGAGCCGCACCGGTACCGGTACCGCCGCCCATACCTGCGGTGATGAATACCATTTCTGCGCCTTTTAATGCCTGGGTGATCTCATCTCTGGACTCCTCAGCGGATAAGCCGCCGATTTCCGGGTTACCGCCCGCACCTAAGCCTTTGGTTTTCTCAGTACCGATGGAGATTTTGTTCGGTGCTAAAGATTTTACCAGTACCTGCTGGTCGGTATTGACTGCGATAAACTCAACGTCCTGCATATTTTCGGTGATCATACGGTTGACTGCGTTACCGCCGCCGCCGCCGACACCGACTACTTTAATATTGATCAAGCTATTGCTGTTCATTTCATTTTCCATTGCGTATTTCAAAGCTGTATCCTCCCAGTCACTTATTTTTATCATGAACTGTTATTTTTCACTATCTACCTTACTTCCGATGCGGTTACCCTGCGATCGATTCAAGTATACACAATATATTATCACACATTCTCCCAAAAAATTCAACCCAAAACTTTCACTAAAATTCATGATTTTGACCCTTTTTGAAAATTTCTGCCTTTTGCATAACAAAAGGCAGAAAATCCATGTGTTCGCTTGTGCGAAATCACAACATGATTTTCTGCCTGAATTTTGTATTTTTATGCGTTTTGTGCAGATTCTTTCGGTTTTGCGACCGGAAGATCAAAGTAGAACGCCGATCCGACTTCAGGGGTGCTCTGCACACCGTACAATGCGTTATGTTCGGTCAGGATCGCCTTGACAATGGATAGTCCCAAACCCGTTCCGCGGTTGATGCCGCCCGCAGTGCGGTACGGTTTATAGTAGCGGTCCCAGATGCGGGAAAGATCCTCTTTTTCTATACCCTCGCCCCGATCGGCAACGGTGATACGCACATGATGCTCGCCCTGCGGCTCGACCGTCAAGGTGATCTCACGCGGGATATCGCTGCCGTCTTTGCGTTTGCCGCGGCTATGTGCCGCCGCATTATTGATAAAGTTATAAAGCACCTGCTCGATGCGGTTTTTATCCGCATACACAAGCGCGTCGCCGCTTGGGAGTTTAGAGACCAGATCCAGCGAGAAGTCCTCCTTCTCCTGCAAAAACAAGAAACGGGACAAGGTATCCCCCATCAACGACACGATCGAAAAGCTTTGCTTCTCGAGCTTTAATTTTCCGGCCTGCAGCAGCGAAAGCTCCAT
>JBGUUN010000051.1:0-2832 GCA_045133555.1 Oscillospiraceae bacterium | reverse complement strand
CCCGCACAGTCCATTCTTTCCTTTAATAAGGTTTTAAGTGCCGCATCGATACGATTGATATCGGCACGGATCTCGGATAACTCACGCATCGATCAAGCCTCCTGCAGATAATGGATCGCCGCAGTAGCCGCAACAGCACCGTCACTTGCCGCGGTCACAAGCTGGCGCAGCGGTTTTCTTCTGGCATCACCGGCCACAAATACGCCCGGTGTTTTGGTCATACAATCCTCGCCAGCATCAAAATAGCCGTTTTCATCCAGATCGACCCATTCCGCAAACATTTGATTCTCCGGCTGCATACCGACTGCTGCGAATACCGCATCGGTTTTTAAGACCTTTTCTTCCCCTTTTTGACGGATAACCAGTTCCTCGACCTTCTGCTCACCGCGAATTTCAAGCGGAACGGTCTCGGTCAAAACGGTGACATTTTCCTTTTGCATCAGGCGATCCACTGCGGATTTTGCCGCACGGAAACTATCTCTGCGATGGATGAGGGTGACATGATTACACAGTCCGCTTAAATACAGCGCATCCTCGAATGCGGTCTCACCGCCGCCGACCACCACGGCATCCTTCTCCTTGAAAAATCCGCCGTCACAGGTCGCACAGTAGGATACACCGCGTCCGCTAAACACATCCTCGCCCGGAATACCAAGTTTTCTGTGTGCCGCACCGGTCGCTATTACCACAGCTTTGCCGATGATGGTCTTTCTTGCCATCTCAAAGCGTTTTTCCTCGCCGGAAAGCTCCATCGATTTGATCGCACCGCTGGTGACGACCGCACCGAATCCTTTTGCCTGCTCCTGTAATGCCATCACAAAATCAAATCCCGATATCGTTTTCAGTGCCGGATAGTTCTCTACCTCCGGGGAATTGACGATCTGTCCGCCGGCAAAGCTCTTTTCGATGACACAGACCGACAGTCCGGCTCTTGCCGCATACATTGCAGCCGACAAGCCTGCCGTACCCGCACCGACAACCACCACATCATATTTCTTTTCCATTATCATTCTCCTTTTTTGATCTTGAGAATATCGTCTGCGATGGTTTTGGCAAGCAAGCGGTATCCCTCTTTGCCGAAATGCAGACCGTCATTCGGCTGCATGATCGCTTCATTCTCTGCATTAAATCCGTCAAACGCATACAGGTCGATAAGCGGCAGCTTTAATTCCTCCGCCGTCATCCGCACATATTCCGCCGCATCCTTGACCTGCGGTGCATAGCCGCAGTTGGAATAGACAGGATTTTCGGTAGCGTGCGGCGGGGTGCATAAAATCAGTACCGCATCCGGTGCATCCTTCTGCAGCAGGGCAATCAGCTTTCTGTAATCCGCATTGCCTTTGGTTTCCATGCTCGGATGCAATCCGCCGTTGGTACCGAGCATCAATACAACGGTATCCGCTGCGAAAACATCCACATTCCCCTGCTCATAGTATTCCAGATAACTGCTTGCAGTATAGCCGCATTTTCCGGCATTGACCGCAATACAGTTGAGTTCCTGCTGTAAAAAATACGGATAGTTTTCTTCCTTTATATTGGCGATACCGCTTTTGCCGTATACGCCGTAATCGCCTTCGGTCAAACTGTCACCGATACATACAATATACATCTCATTTCTCCCCTTTGTGATCACGACAGAATTAAAATACTGTTCCACGAATGCTGTCTGCTCCATGATCTGCTCTGCGGTAAAATCCATGCCGTCCGGCCAGATCACCCATTTTTCTTCTATATCGTCAAAACGGTGGATCACCGCCTTGATCTTACCTGCATATTCCTCGATCGGATGGTCGATCCCCAGCAGATAGACATCCTGCTCCTCTCCGTCAGGGGCGATCACACCCTTGACATACCCGTAATTGATCGGATATACGATATCCGGATGCTTCGGATGCACACTTCCCATCGGACGGTCTACGGTCACCTTCATATGCCAGCCGATCATCGGATGGCTTTTCATATCCTGTTCCATTCCGGCCTCCAATATAAGTTATCTTAGGCTAACTACATTTCCACTTCTTCAAAACCGTTCTCGGTCAGCACAAAATACGACCGATATCCGCAGTCTTTGAGCAGCTGTACACTCTCCTCAAAATGGCAGTCTATGGCATCTGCGTCATGGCAATCGGAAGTGATCACCGCACCGAAACCGTGCTGTAAAAAAGCCTCGATCAGAAACGGTGCCGGATACGGTCTGCTGCGATATCCGCGGGAGATACAGCCGGTATTGACCTCAAAATACGGGATCTTACCGGCAAGTGTTTTGATCGCATCCAACGCAAGTTCTCTGTATGCGGGGGAATCTTCATCAAAGAAATGACCGGCGTCATTTTGCTTTGCCACCAGATCAAAATGTCCGATGATATCGAATTTACCGTATTGCGGCAAGGTCTTTACGGTTTCATAATACTTCGCCGCAAATTTCAAACCGTCGCCGTCAAAGTACCGATCGATCACCGACCTCACCTCAGCCAGGGAACGGTCGAATCCGATATATTCCCCCTCGAGCTTAAAATAATGCATCGAGCCGATGAGATAATCATATCCCTTTGTATCCACTTCGGAGAAAATATCCATCTCCAAGCCGAGGAAAACCTTGATCTGATCGGCATATTCGGCTTTCAGGCGGGTGATATGCTCTCGATACCGTGCCGTACCCTCCACCGACATGGAATGTGCCGGCGACCAATGCATATACGAATGACCCGAAAATCCCACCGAATCAAAGCCTTTTTGCAAAGCGGTGTCTAACACCTGCTCCGGTGTGTCCTTTCCGTCACAGTAGGCGGTGTGCTGATGCAGATTCTGCTTATATTTCATACCGAACCTCCC
>JBGUUN010000050.1:0-2424 GCA_045133555.1 Oscillospiraceae bacterium | reverse complement strand
TAAGTAGAAAACCGACAGATGCGACAAGCAGAAAGGATAGGGTGATACCAATGCAGAGTGAACCCCATTCTGCTGCGGGACAGGATGGAATAGGAATGGTTTCCCGTTGTTTTTGAAAGGGAGTAAAAATCATGAAAAAGATTTTTATATTTATCGCGCTGCTGCTTTCGATAGCTGTTATTTTTGCGGGCTGTAAAGAAGACGGGTTTGATTACGAGAAGTGGCTGAAAGAACAGGAGAAGATGGAAGCAAACAGGCCGGAGGTATGGATTTACGATACCGACGACGGGAATATGGAAAGTATATTCCTGTATTATAACTATTTGAAAGATGAAGGTGGTGAACCCGAAAAGCAATATCGGATTATGGTGTTTTCATCGGCGGAATATGACAGAGACGCTTATTTGAAGAAACTGCAGGCGGCAATTATGGCGGGCAAAGGACCGGATATCCTCCTGACCGCCGACCCGGATTTGTTGACGGATGTCAATAAGGTCATTGAGGCGGGGGCTATGCAGCCGTGGGATGAGTATCTTGCGGATTGGACGGATGAGGACTATTACCTGCAAGTGATCGAAGGATGCCGTTCCGAGGACGGAAAGATATATCTGCTGCCCATTGAATTTTCCCCCTATCTGGTGGTTACCACGAAATCCAATCTGGAAAAGTACGGTTTTACTTCGGATGATTTTGCCTATGCTCAAAGTACGGTGGAAGCCTTTCTTCGTGTCTGTCAATCCGATGCAAAGGAAAGCGGTAATTTCTCATTCCGGCATAAGCTTCCGATGCAGATGATTTTTCCCGAAATCCTTGGCAGTCGTGACGGAGTGTCGTTTTCACAGCCGCAGCTTTCCGCGCTGCTTGATAAATTCTCAGCCTATTATTCTACCGGAGAGTTTGTGACATCAACGCAAAAAATGTTTTATGTCACCCTGAATCGGATATTGGATCAGAATTTACCGGCAGATATTATGACCGCAGATATTTTGCTCTTGAATATACAACATTTGCGCTTATCGGCTCTAGAAAAAGGTGAGGATGCGGTTGAACAAACCATGCGGGAATTACAGGAGGAACTTGTTTTATTTCCTTTGGTAGATACAGACGGAAAAATGTGTACCGAGATCGTAATGTACGCGATGATACCGAGGAATTCCAAAGCGCCAGAAGTTGCTTTGGATATGGTACAGACATCACTGTATGAACGTCAACTATCCACCAATTTGGGGTATTTTTCGGTCAGTAAAGGATATACCGACTTTTCGATGCGTTCTTACCGTCAAGAGTACTCGATCGTTTCGGAGCAACTGGAGCAGATCTTAAATTATCCGATGAAAGGATATGTAATGAATCAGATGTTATCGGATATTGCCGGTAAAATCAATGACGGTCTGATTTTAGGTGAATCCTATGACTGGGAAGAACTTGAACGCAGCATCAACATCTACTTATCCGAATAAAAAGAAGCGAAACGGTGATCCGTTTCGCTTCTTTTTTTTATTTTCTCACGCCATGGAATATTCAAAGTCCTCCCAATGGACCTTACAGCCTTCCTCGATCTCCTCCGGCAAAAGCGCTCTTGCAACCGGGTTATCCGAAGTGGTCTCTCCCTCAAGTGCCAGATATGCGTAATCTCCGTCGATTCTCAATATGATATAATCTCTCGGTTCCATAATCTACTCCTTACATCAAGCTGCCCGAAAACTGTACCAACAGCGAAAGTCCCAGCCAGATCACCGCAAAAATATAAAAGCATGCGTTGTTGACCATACAGCCGAATTTCGCTTTTGCGGATAGGACGGTGCAGTTGCCGCGGCGGTTTTTCATAAAGGTTTTGAGCTCTTTGCCCAGTAAGATCGCACAGATCACACCCACCACGACCAGACCGACCGTCACCGACCAGTCGTAGATCTCGGCTGCCGACTCCGGCAGATATTCGTATACGGTCGCGATCAGGTTGTTGATCGAATGGATCAGCCAGCACAGCCACAGCGAATTGGTTCTTGCAGCCACAATGCCGATCGCGATGCCGAAGAAGAACGGACCCAGCAGCTGAACAAAGTTGCAGTGGAACAGCGCAAACAACAGTGCTGTGATGATGATCGTCGGGATATCACCGTATTTGCGCAGCTTCTGGAATACGATGCCGCGGAAGAAGATCTCCTCGAGCAGCGGTCCGAAGACGACAATGTACGCAAAACTTAGGATATTGACTAAGATATTGGAGGTATCCGCCGTGATCTCGGGCACATAGATCTCGATGCCCAGCGCATACAGCAGGTAGTAGATACCCACATAAATCAGCGCACCGCATTGGATCATACCGAGCGAAAATCCGGTGTACAGCACCCCTTTGTATCGCTCCCCTTTTTGTAAGGTCGGCTTGCGGAACAGCTGCTTGACATCGGTCTTAAACCAGAACAA
>JBGUUN010000049.1:0-4491 GCA_045133555.1 Oscillospiraceae bacterium | reverse complement strand
TGCTCGGATGCGTATTTGACCACATCGTACTCTGCTGCGGAGTGACCGATCGAAGCAACGATGCCGTTGTCGTTGAGTGCCTGTAAGAAGCTGCCGTCATCACGCTCCGGTGCGTAGGTCCATCTTGCAATGAGCTTGCCGAAACGCTCGATCAGACGGGTGTAATCCTCTTTGACCGGCGGGGTGATATAGCTGGTGTCTTGCGCACCGCACATTTCCGGTGCTAAGTACGGACCCTCGAGGTGCAGACCCGGGATGCAAAGCGGGCAATCCGCAATGACTTTTTCGGCTGCTTCGAGTGCGTGATACATGGTATCGTAGTTGCAGGCGGAGATGGTCGGGTAGAGAACTTTGGTACCGTGGGATGCATGGATCTCACAGGCTTTTTTGAAGGTCTCCGGGTCGCCGTCGATGAATTCAAAGCCGCCTGCACCGTGACAGTGCAGATCGATAAAGCCCGGTGCAAGATATGCGCCTTTGCAGTCAATCACGGTTTCTTCGTGCGGCTGCTGCGGCTGTACCGATACGATCTTACCGTTTTCGGTGATGACCTCAAAGCCTTCCATAATCTGTCCGCCGGTTACGATTTTTGCGTTTTGATAGATCGTTACCATACAATTTCCACCTTCTTATTTTCGGTATAGGACTGCTCGATCGCTGCAAGTAAGGTGACCGGTTTGATCAAGAGCTCATAGCTGTGCGGCATTTTTTTGCTTCTGACCATATCGGCAAACTCATCCAGCTCATATTCGTAGCAGTAAACGACATCTTCGATTGCAGAGCTCATAGCGCCCTCTTTTGCGTAGACCGCAGCGTTATAGATATAAGAATCGTAATACTGTGCGGTAACATCAAAGTTTTCGAATTCGAAGATCACATTGAGGCGGTTTTTCTTCTGATCTTTGCATTCAGCCCATACAGATTTGACCTCGGTGCCGAAGGTCGCAAACAGCATCTCGATGAGGTGCTGGGAATAGAAGTAAAAGCCCGCATATTCGTTATCCATGTTGATCGGAGCAGCAAGGCTGCCGCCGACAACGGTATGGGAATTTGCATAGCGGCGCAGCGGTTTTAATTCCTCTAAGAATTTTAAGGAGGAGCCGCCGCAGAGCAATGCACCGGTCTCTTTTGCGGTGCCTATCATCTCGAGTGCGTTTTCTTTCTTCACGCAGAACGGTTTGTCCACAAACATCGGAATGCCGGCTTTGATATACGGCATAGCGTATTCGTAGTGCAGATCACCGTGACGTGCGGTGATGATGACCGCATCGACTTTGCCTAAGAAATCTTCCGGTTTCTCTGCGATGTAATCGGTCAAGCCTTCATCAACGATCGCCTGACTCGGTGCTTTATCATAGCCGTATACACCGACCAGTTCAAGGTCGGCGTATTTCGGGTTATTTTTCATCAGACGGGCAAACGCGATAGCATGGGAGTTTTCGGTTCCCAGAATAGCAACTTTCATTTGTGCGTCTCCTTAGAAGATCGGTGCCGGGTTCTGTGCATGGATCTTGTCGATGACTTTTAACTGGGTCAGAACCTGTTCCGGAGTAACTTCCATTGCAGCACCCTCAGTCAGGTGAGCATAGATCATATCATAATATTTCTGAACACCTACGTCAAATGCGCTGCCGGTAACATCGAAGGACTCTTCTTTCCAATCCAGGGTCTCGGAGCAGTATGCCGGGGTTCTGTCCGGTTTTTCTAACGGTTCCATGATCTGAACCAGCGGAGCAGCGGTCTTCGGATCGAAGTAACGGATATCGATGTGAGATAAGGTTGCACGCAGGGAACCGTTCTTCGCTAAGATGCGGTAGTTGTACGGAGAGTAGCAGTCACAGCTGGAAATCTCGATATCAACCAGCGGTTTGCCCGGAACGGTCATGATAACTTTAGCGTAGTCCTCTGCGTCGCCTGCGGTGTTAGCGTGGCCGAGTTTGGAGAATACGGTTACGTCCTCAGCAAAGCCGAGCCATTCCATACCCATGTCGATCGGGTGCGGGCCGGTGTTGCGAACGCCGCCGCCTGCATATGCTTTGGAGGTCTGCCAGTCCCAACGACGGCCGAAACCGTTATAGGAGATGGATACCTGCATCAGCTCGCCTAAAATGCCGGATGCAACGATCTCTTTGATCTTGGTGTAGAACGGAGCGAAACGGGTCTGCTGGAATGCGTTGACCATTTTGCCGTTGTCTTTTGCAGCTTTGATCACGCGGCAAGCATCCTCGTAGGTTTTAGCGAACGGTTTTTCGCAGACTACGTTAAAGCCGTGGTTGAGCAGATCGATGGAAACATCGGAATGCATATGGGAGAAGGTGGAGTTGATCACTAAATCGATACCTTCGATATCAAATAATTCCTGGTAGGTTGCGTATACCGGGCAGCCGTATTCTTCTGCTGCGCGCTCGCGGCGGTTTTCCATTGCGTCAACAACTGCAACAACGTTGAATTTGGTGTTTAATTCGCTTCTGAAGAAAGCACCGTGGATGTCACGACCGGAACGACCCTGGCCGATAATTGCTACGTTTAATTTTTTCATGATGTTAAATCCCCTTTATTCATTGATCATAGAGAGTATGGATTCCATGCTCTCTGCGGATGCTTCGTAAGCGCCGTCGGAGAATGCCGCACCGCCCGGCAGTTTGAGCTGTTCTTCGGTCAAGACCACCGCTTTGCGGTAGTGGGTCTCGAGCATGACACAGCCGGAGTAATTGTCGTCGATCAGGCGTTTGAATAAGCCTTTATAATCCACTTTACCGGTACCGACCTTGACTGCATCGATCTTGCCGTCCACGAAATCGGCATCCTTGATGTGGATGTGTGCGATCTTATCGCCAAGCAGCTCATAGTCATTCGGGTACGGAATATCATTTGCATCTGCCCATAAGCCGTTGCCCGGATCGAACAGCGATTTGATATACGGACTGTTGATCGCTGCGATCAGTTCGTTGGTTTTGACTGCGGTGCAGGAGTGCACGCTCGGGTCATATTCGATGACACAGGTGATGCCGTATTTCTCGCAGATGGCGATGATCGGCTGATATGCATCAATACGGGCCTGTAAGGATGCGCCCTCATCCCAGAAGTCAAAGCCGCGGATGAGATTGCAGCCTAAAGTGCCGCAGTATTTAGCAAGGCGTTCAAAGGATGCAATGTGTTTTTCAACCGTTTCTTTGTCGCTGATGCTGCATTTGAACAGCGGAGCGGAGAAGCCGGAAACATGCAGATTGTATTTGTCTGCGATCGCTTTGATATTTTGGATATCGGTCTCGTCCATTTCAAACGGACCTTTGCCGTCAACCGAGCGGATCTCCAGTTCGGTCGCACCGTATTTGACCGCAAATTCTGCGGCAACGGTCAGGTCCTGGGAAACCTCGTCGGTGATCATACCGAGTTTGAACATGAATTATTCCTCCAAAAGGTATTTAC
The DNA here is from genome assembly GCA_045133555.1 of Oscillospiraceae bacterium. GTDB lineage: Bacteria > Bacillota > Clostridia > Oscillospirales > Ruminococcaceae > JAHHTP01. The sequence goes on along the minus strand of JBGUUN010000049.1, from coordinate 1,062 downwards.
CGCTGTCGCTGTCGCAGTACATAACAGCATTCGGCAGGGTACGCAGTACGGTTGCCGGGCAGTGTGCGCCGATCTCACCTTTTACGGTGTTTTTAACTGCTTCGGCTTTGGTAGCAGCCGGAACAACGCAGAACTGATATGCCGGTTTTGCTAAGGTCGGAACGGTTAAGGTCAAAGCGTACTCCGGAACGAGGTCTAAGCTTGCAAAGCAGCCGTCATGTACCTGCTGGGTACGGCAGACTAAGTCGAGAGATACTTTTTTGACAGCAGCCGGATCGTTGAAATCTGCTTCGTGCGGATCGTTGAATGCGATGTGGCCGTTTTCACCGATACCCATGCAGACGATGTCTACCGGGTTATCTGCGAGCAGTTTGGCATAGCGTGCAGCCTCTGCATCCGGATCGTTGGAGCAGTCGATCAGGTTGACGCTCTTGAACGGAACTTTGTCAAAGATCGCCTCTTTTAAGAAATTGGAGAAGCACTGCGGTGCATCTTTGGACAGACCGACGTATTCGTCCATGTGGAATGCGTTGATCTTCTCCCACGGAATGGTCTTGTCTGCAACCAGACCTGCAAGCACTTCGTTCTGGGACGGAGCAGCTGCGAAGATCATGTTGACCTCATCTTTGGTTTCAAGTAATTTTTTGATGCAGGCAGCAACATCACAAGCAGCAGCCAGACCCATTTCGGCACGGGTGTTGTAAACATTGACCTGTAAGCGGTCAGCTTTGGCATTGAAAATCATGTTGACATCCTTTCTTTTGGGATAGCGTAATATATCATTTTCATTATAATGCATAGAAACGCAAAATGGAATTGTATTTTTAGGCGAATCGATTGCAAATCGTATCAAAAAAACCGACCGGTCAAAAAGATGCCGGTCGGTCGTCATGTTATTCTTTGAGTGCTTTGGGTTTGCTCAGTCCCAGACGTTTGCGCAGTTGGGTCGTGGAGATCTCATCGGTCAGATGAGAAGCATCGTACTTATACTCCAGAGTCGGGGTCAGAGTTTCATCGAAGGTGATCTTACAGATGTTGGTGTTGTCACCCCAACCGATCTCA
>JBGUUN010000048.1:0-3089 GCA_045133555.1 Oscillospiraceae bacterium | reverse complement strand
GTCCGCATCGAAGGATGGGGCGAAAACGGCATCCGTGTACGCACCACCGAAAACCGCAATTTCACCGCAGAGGATTGGGCACTGACCGAAGATGTACCGCATCAGGCGGTCGTCGAGGTCCGCACCGAGCAGTTTGAGGTCCCGTATTCCACCGCGGATATGAAGATCGCATCGGTCAAAAACGGCAAGATCACCGCAGAGATCATGGAAAACGGCAGGATCCGTTTCCTCAACGACAAAGGTGAGGTGCTGTTGAAAGAGCATTACCGCAGCTTCTCCCACGGACTTGACTTCGAAAGCGACTATGACTTAAACTTCAACCTGCACCATATCGCAAGAAAATACCGCAGCGTCGGCGGTGATAACTATCATATTACCTTAAGCTTTGACGCAGACGAAAACGAGAAGATCTTCGGTATGGGTCAGTACCAGCAAAACAGGCTCAACTTAAAGGGCTGCATTTTAGACCTGCGTCAGCTCAACACCCAGGCTTCGGTGCCGTTTTATGTATCCAACAAGGGCTACGGTTTTTTGATGAATAACCCGGCGATCGGCAAAGCGACCTTCGGCGAAAACTTCACCGAATGGGATTTTGTCTCCACCAAACAGGCAGATTATTGGGTCACCGCAGGCGATACTCCGGCAGAAATCGAGTATCAGTACTCCGCTGTTACCGGCCGTACCCCGATGATGCCGGAATACGGCATGGGCTTCTGGCAGTGCAAGCTGCGCTATCAGACCCAGGACGAGCTTCTGACCGTTGCGAGAGAGTACCATAAACGCGGCATTCCGGTGGATGTCATCATCGCAGACTTCTTCCATTGGACCAAGATGGGCGAATGGAAATTTGACCCGCAGTTCTGGCCGGATCCGAAAGCAATGTGCGAAGAACTCGATGCCATGGGCATCAAGCTGATGGTTTCCATCTGGCCGACGGTAGATATGCAAAGCGAGAACATGGCAGAGATGACCGACCGCGATATGATCGTGCGTGTCAACCGCGGCATGAACCGTCAGATGGAGTGCATGAACATCTCACAGTTTGCGGATATGACCAACCCTAAGACCCGCGAATTTGTATGGGAGATCATCAAGAAAAACTATCTGGATAACGGCGTATCCGCATTCTGGCTGGATGTTGCCGAGCCGGAATTCGACACCCCAGATCATGACATCTACCGCTACTATAAAGGTCAGGCGCTGGAGGTTGCCAACCAGTATCCGTCGGATTATGCCAAGATGATCTATGACGGCATGAAAGCCGCAGGCAAAGAGGATATCATCAGCCTGATCCGCTGCGCATGGGCAGGCTCTCAGAAATACGGCGCACTCGCATGGTCGGGTGACGTTCAGTCCACCTTCAAGACCTTCCGCCGTCAGTTTGCGGCAGGCCTTAACATGGGTATGGCAGGTATTCCGTGGTGGAATGCGGATATCGGCGGCTTCTTCAACGGCGATATCTACGCCGAGAAATTCCACGAGCTGCTGATCCGCTGGTTTGCCTTTGCGGCATTCTCGCCGTGTATGCGTATCCACGGCGACCGTGTACCGCACACCAAACCGATCCTCATCTCGTCGGGCGGCAAGGAATGTGCACCGACCGGTGCGGACAATGAGATCTGGAGCTTTGGCGAGAAGGTCGAGGCGATCCTTGTCAAATACATCCGCCTGCGCTACCGCATCAAACCGTACACCGCCAAGGTAATGAAACAGGCACATGAAACCGGTGCACCGGTCATGCGTCCGCTGTTTTACAATTTCCCGCAGGACAAAGCTGCATGGGAGATCGAGGATGCCTACTGCTACGGTGATGATCTGCTGGTTGCTCCGATCTTTGAAGAAGGTATGACCGAACGTGCGGTCTACCTGCCGCTTGGTACTGCATGGATCGAGGCTGCTACCGGAAAACGCTATGAGGGCGGTCAGACCGTTTTGGCGGCTGCTCCGCTTGATATCATCCCGGTATTTGTCCGCGAAGGTGCGGATGTGCTGGCACTGATAAACGAATAAACCGAAAGCTCCGACACCCAAACGGTGCCGGAGCCTTTTTTATGCGGATATTCTGCGAACATGCGATGCGGTATATTTTCCCTTGCCGAAGTATTCAAGCATACAGAAGATCTCATCCATCGGGATGGTTTCATCCACGGCAGCGATGTCCTTTGGCATTTCGCCCTGCCAAAGAATACCGTAGATCTGCTGCTCGACGATCGAAAGCACACCGGTGCTGCCGGATAAAAGTGCATCCAAGATGTTCAAAAATGCCTCAAATTCCTGCATATTCGGTGCAAAGCTTCCGATATACTCCGAGAAATTCACGGTAAAATGATCGTCCAGCCAGATCGCCAGATCGCAAGTGCCGTTTGGATTTTTCACCGTCAGATTGACCGCCGGCGGATAATTCCCACGCTGCGGCAAACACGCACGGGTAACCGAAAATCCCTCCAGATGCTTCAGGATCTCTTTTTCTGCAAAGCGCGGAACGATATACTCATTTTCTTTTTTCATGGTCTTACCTTACCTTTACGGTTGTTCACCGGACAGATATCCGGTCTGATTTTTACGCGGATCGAAGTACTCCAGCGAAAGATAGACCCCTCTTTGCGGATTTGCTTCGATCCCCAGTTCATTCGGATTTTCGGGGAGCTTGCCTTCCCATAAAAGGGCATAGCTCTGCTCCTCCATAATATATAAAGAGCCTTTGCGGGCAGTCAAAATCGCGATCACCACCGACAAAAATCGGATATAATCCTCCGATGTGGCAAAAAACGCATCGATATAGCCTGCAAACTGAACGGTAAAGTAGTCTTCCAACGAAATGATCAGATCACTTCCGCCGTAAGGATTCCGGACCGTCAGCCTGACCCATTGGCTTTTGGGTTCGCCTTCATCCTCGAAGGTATCGGAATCGATCTCGAATGCGGAAAACAGTTCGCAGATCTCATCCTCTTTTTCCGGCGGATAAATCATCTCCACAAAATCATTCTCGTCAAAATCTACCATACTCATTCTTTTGCCCTCGCTCACTCCATAAGATGCTTGGAAAGCTGATCAAAACGCGGATCGAAATACTGCAGCGAAAGGAAAGC
>JBGUUN010000047.1:0-2747 GCA_045133555.1 Oscillospiraceae bacterium | reverse complement strand
ATATTCCGATACGAAACGATAGAAAGGCAGGCTTTTATTGCCGAAAGCCTTGGCGATCCATATGAACAAACGATCCATGAACCCACGCATCGTATCCATCTTTTTGCTCTGCGCTCTGCTCTCTGCCTGCGGCTCAAACAAACCTGCGGCAGATCCAGCCACGGACACTTCCATGACAGACACCGCGCCTCATACGGAGGCAGTTACCGAAGAACCGACAGCACTGTCCGCATTGCCGACAGCTGATTACAGCGGTCACATCTTCCGCGTCCTGCATGAAAATCAAGAGAATCAACAGGTAGATATCGAAACAGCCGGTGAGGAAAACGGCGATATTCTCAATGACCTCGTTTTCCGCCGCAATTCTCTTGTCGAGGAACGTTACAACATCAAGATCGACGCATCCAATGCAGACGGCGGTACGGTAAACTCCACCATTCAGAAGCAGGTACAGGCGGGATTAACTGAATACGATCTGTATTTCCACAACTGTACGGTCATTTCTGTTGCCACCGGAGGATATCTCTATAATCTGTATGACATGCCCAATATGGATATGTCAAATCCATGGTGGGATAAGGCTGCACTGGATGGCTTGTCTGTCGCCGGTATGGCATATATGGCAACCGGTGACATCAGTCCGACCTCGCTGATGATTTCCTCCTGCCTGACCTTCAACAAAACCCTCTTCGCAGAATACGATATGGAACTGCCGTATGATATGGTGCGCAACGGTACATGGACAATCGACGTACTTGCGGAAATGACGAAAGGGTTGTCGCGTGATCTCAACGGCGACGGACAGATGACCTACGGGGATGATCTGTTTGCCTATTCTGCATGGTCGTATGACCAGCCATACGCACTGTTCTACGGTGCCGGCGGCTCTCTGTCCGAAAAGGATGCGAACGATATTCCGCATATCGCATACGACTTTGACCGCATTACGGCAATCTACGATTACATGTATCAGATCGTTGTCGAAAACAAAGCCTATTATGTCACCGATTCCGCGATCTACCCGCAAACCTATTCCTGCTTTACCAATGGCGGTGCGTTTTTCTGTGACGCAATGTTCTTCAAAATCGACCGCTATTTCCGCGACATGGACGATGAATTCGGCATCCTTCCGAATCCGAAATTTGATCAAAGTCAGGAACATTATATCACATGCGTCAACGGTGCCGGAAACTTCATTGTCATTCCGAACAATCCTGCCGACGCGGCGCGCACCGGTATGATCACAGAAGCACTTGCCGCAGCAGCGTATGACGGCATTACGCCGTCTCTGTACGATATCATCATCAAAGGCAGAAATATCCGCGATGAAGACTCTGCAGAAATGGTGGATATCATCATAGGCAACCGTGTCTTTGACCCGCATTTCATCAACACTATTTCCGGATATAATTTTGCGCAGAATCTGCTTGCAAAAGCAAACAAGGATGTTGTTTCTTCGCTGACCAAAACGCAGAAGAATGCCGAGAAAAACATGCAGAAAATCATCGATGCATATTTGGAAAATGCAAATTCCTAACATCTTTCAAACGGCACGAAAACCTCTTCCGTTTGAAAACATTATTATTCATGAAAGGATTTCGTAAAATGAAATCATCGGCAGTAAGATGATTTCATAATACCCAATGAACGCCATGACAAATCGTGAACGTACACTGAACCTTTTACATTACAAACCCGTTGACCGTATGCCCGCCGTTCACTTCGGCTATTGGCACGAGCTGCTCATTGAATGGGCAGAACAGGGCAAAATCTCCATGGATCTGGCAAGAAGCCAGGGCGACGGTAATGCCGCAGACCGTGAGCTTGACCGTCTGATCGGCTGGGACTTCAACTGGCAGCACATGGTAGGCTCGCATAACGGCCTAAAGCCCGGCTTTGAGCACAAGGTTCTGGAGACTCTGCCCGACGGCACCCAGCGCATTCAAAACGGCGCCGGTCTGATCGAACGAGTCCGCCCGGGTGTTGTTTCCATTCCCGCGGAGGATGACTATCTGCTCAAGGACAGAGCGGCATTTGAGGAGCTGTACAAGCCCAAGATGCAGTTTGACCCATCCCGTGTCAATCTGGAATTCTATAAAACCTTTAACGAAACACGCGACTATGATGCACCGATCGGTCTGCATCTCGGCTCCGTCCTCGGCGAAATCCGCTCCATGGTTTCCGTCATCGGCATGAGCTATCTCATTTACGATGAAGACGAGGAGCTGTTTGCCGATATCGTCGATGCATATGCGGAAATGCAGTACCAGTGTGTCAAGACGATTCTCGAAACCGGTGCAAAGTTTGACTTTGCCCATTATTGGGAAGACATCTGCTTCAACTCCGGCTCCCTGATCTCTCCGCAGATCTTTGAGGAGCTGTGCGCAAAGCACTATAAGAAGAGAAACGATCTCTGCCGTCAGTACGGCATTGACATCATCTCGCTTGACTGCGACGGTGTTACCGAACAGCTGCTGCCCATCTGGTTTGAAAACGGTGTCAACACCATGTTTCCGATCGAAGTCGGCACATGGGGCGACCAGTTTGAACCTGCACGCAAGAAATTCGGTCCCGGGATGCTCGGTGTCGGCGCAATGGATAAGACCGTTCTGCGCGAGGACAAGGCAGCCGTTGACCGCGAACTGGAAAAGATGCGCAGACTGGCTTCCCTCGGCGGCTTCATTCCGTGTCCCGACCACCGTCTGATGCCCGGTACAAAGTTTGAACTTGTACAGTATTACGCAGAA
>JBGUUN010000046.1:0-1704 GCA_045133555.1 Oscillospiraceae bacterium | reverse complement strand
CTGAAAGAATAATTGCTGCCGCCTGGCATTTTGACAGGCGGCATCTTTGACCGAAAGGAATATAAGTTTTGAGCGTTGATTTGAAAGAATTTGCCGCACATTGCGGCTTTGAACCGGATGTTTTTGACCGTTCTTTATGGGATGTGTTGAAACAGTCCGATAAACCGATCTGGCTTTACGGAATGGGGGACGGTGCTTTGAAGGTGATGCGAGCGATGGAGCTGCATGGCTTAAAAGCAGCGGGGATTTTTGCAAGTGACGATTTTGCCCGAGAGAAGATCTTCTGCGGTTATCCGATCAAACGTTTTTCGGATGTAAAGGCGATGTACCGTCCGGATGAGTTTATCATCCTGCTTTGCTTTGCCGCGTTCCGTGATGATCTGTATCCGGTGATTTTGGATATCGCATCGCAGTATGAACTGTATGCGCCGGATGTTCCGGTGGTATATGACCCGGAATGTACCAAAGAAGATTTCTTCTCTCCGGAATACATCAAGGCACATGAAGAAGCCTTTACTGCGGTTTTCGACAAGCTTGCGGATGAGCAGTCGAAAACGGTGTTCCGTGATGTACTTGCCTTCAAATGTACCGGCAAGGTGCAGTATCTGGAGCATTGTACCACCGATATGAATGAGGTTTATCGGGAATTGGTTAAGCCGGATGCATCCGATGTATATGTGGATCTGGGTGCGTATAACGGCGATACCGTGACCGAATTTCTGCAGTATTCCGGTGGAAGCTGTCAAAAAGTGATCGCTCTCGAGCCGGATGTACGCAATCACAGAAAGCTTTGCGCACAGATCGATCTGCTGAAAGATAGTGCCGGCGATACCGAATTTATCCCGGTACATGCAGGCGCACATTCCTGTGAGGGTACGATGACCTTTGCGGTCGGCACCGGCCGTTCCGGAAAACTATCCGGCAATGATAAGCCGAAAAAGACCATCGAGATCCGCGTTTGTGCGGTAGATGATCTGTTGGATGGCACAGCGGCAGATGTCATTAAATTGGATGTGGAAGGTGCGGAGAGAGAAGCGTTGATCGGCTGTGAGAAGGCGATCCGATGCGATAAGCCGCGCCTTATGGTATCGGCATATCACCGCAACGAAGACCTGTTTGCATTACCGCTGCAGATCCTTGCAATGAATGCGGATTATCAGGTGTATTTAAGACACCACAGATATATCCCGGCATGGGAAACCTGCTATTACATGATATAAGAATTTAAGGGGAAATGAAGATGGAACTGATCAAGAAAAACGGTCTGGAAGGTGAATGCAGAGATTATATCTGCTATCCGAAGGCGATCCCGGAATTTGAACCGTCGGATCTGATCGAGGCGGTAAAGTTTGACCGTTACCGTTATCACACCGGTGAGGGCGATATGTGGCCGCTTTGCTGGGCGGAGGACGATCATATTTATGCCGGTGCGGGGGACAATAAAGGCTGCGCAACGAATATCTGGCGCATTACGTCCAATACTTCATTCAAGAAAGACGGCAGCGCAATGGATCACAGCAAGCTGACCAATACCAACGACTGGAGTATGGATATGATAAATCCGCAGCCGGTGGATTATTTCAAGCTGGTGGATCTTCCGACGCCGAACCTCAAACCGGGCAGTATTTTGGATATCGGCGGCAGACTGTATCTGGCGGTCGAAGCGCAGGATTACGGCACCGACCCGCTGTTTTGCCGTCAGCA
>JBGUUN010000045.1:0-5397 GCA_045133555.1 Oscillospiraceae bacterium | reverse complement strand
TACTGTGTTCCCATTGCCATAGATAAACCTCTCTTACGATTCCGTATTTCCTCTTAATATTTGTCTCGGCTTACTGCCTTCGGACGGACCGACGATGCCTTTTTCTTCCATCTCATCCATCAGTCTAGCCGCACGGGCATAGCCAACCTTTAATTTTCTCTGAATATAGGATGTCGATGCCTGTCCCGCTTCCATGACACAAGCAACCGCCTGATCGAATAACGGGTCGGTATCCGAGCCGGAAACCGCATTCGACATATTGCTCTCGCCTTTTTCCGGGACCGCATTCTGCTCGATCGCATCCATGATGCTGTTATCATAGACCTGATGATCACCGGAAACAAAACGCACGACTTCTTCGACCTCTTTATCGGTGACAAAGCAGCCCTGTACACGGGTCGGTTTCGGCGAGCCGGACGGATAGAACAGCATATCTCCTTTACCGAGCAGCTTTTCCGCACCGGCCGCATCCAGAATGGTACGGGAGTCTACCTGCGAAGAAACCGCAAATGCGATTCTCGACGGGATATTTGCTTTGATGATACCGGTGATGACATCGACCGACGGACGCTGGGTCGCAATGACTAAGTACATACCCGCAGCACGCGCCATCTGTGCCAGACGGCAGATGGAATCTTCTACCTCGCTCGGAGCGGCCATCATCAAGTCGGCAAGCTCGTCGATCACGATGACGATCTGCGGCATCGGTTCAAGATCCGAACGGTTAGCCGCAAGTTCATTAAAGCCCTTGATATCACGAACGCCCTTATCCGCAAATTCGTTATAGCGTTTGAGCATTTCATTAACCGCCCATTGCAGTGCGCCTGCAGCTTTTCTCGGATCGGTAACGACCGGTACGAGCAGATGAGGGATACCGTTATAGATACCGAGCTCTACCACCTTCGGGTCGACAAGCAGTAAGCGGACTTCGCTCGGACTTGCTTTATAAAGAATACTCATCAGCAGCGAGTTGATGCAGACCGATTTACCCGAACCGGTAGAACCTGCGATCAAGGTATGCGGCATCTTGGAAAGATCGGTGGTGATGACATTACCCGCGATATCCTTACCGAGTGCCACGGTCAGCTTACTCTTGGCGTTTTTGAATTCCGGGGTATCGATGATCTCACGGATGGTTACGATATCGGTCGCTTTATTTGGCACCTCGATACCGATCGCGGCTTTGTTCGGGATCGGTGCTTCGATACGGACACCTGCCGCAGCAAGATTCAATGCGATATCATCCGCAAGACCGGTAACCTTGGAAATCTTAACACCTGCAGCCGGCTGCAATTCATAACGGGTAACGGTCGGACCGCGGCTGATATCGACAAGCTTGGTCTTAACGCCGAAGCTCTCAAGCGTTTCCACAAGCAGCGACGCATTCTGGCGCAGCTCCTCGCTGACATCTCTGCCTTTATTTTCTTTCGGCTGATTGAGCAGCATGACAGACGGATATTCATACGCCTTTTTGATCTGCTCGACTTCGATATTGACCGGGACCGGATCACCCTTCTCCGGCTGTTTTTCTGCCGGTTTTTCCGGCTCGGAAGCAGCTTCTTTGATCGGCTGCGGGGCCGGCTGTTCGACAGTTTTTTCTTCTTTCTTAGCTTTTGCTTCGCCTTCTGCCGCCGCATCGTCAAACAGTTTATACTCCTGCTGCTGTCCCAGAATACGGTGGATCAGATCCTCCATCTCGGCATCCGGACGAATCTCCTCTTTTTCCGCCGGCGGTTCGGTCGGCATCGGGATATCTTCCTTCTCCTCGACCGGTTTGACAGCGGTTTTCTTTTTCGGTTTCTCGACCGGTTCTTCTTTGCTTTCCTCTTTCGGCTGCTCTTTTATCTTTTCTTTGGCTTTACGCTGTTCCTCGATACGCTTAGCCTCTTTCTCAGCTTCTTTCTGCTGACGCTCCAAATGCTTGAGCTGTTCCTCGAGCTGTTTTTTCTCTTTGGCAGCTTCTTTGCGTTTTAAGACCTGATCGTCCTCATCCTCATCACCGTCATCTTTTGCTGCAAATGCATTTTTCACGCCTTCGGCAAATCCGACCGGAATACGTTTGATAAAGCGCATCAAACCGCCGACACTCGTACCGGTCAGCAGCATCAGGTCGACAAACAGCAGGATGAACATCGAAACGAGCGCTGCTTCATTACCGCAAAGCAAGGTAAGCGGATAACCTACCAGCAATGCAGCGACGCCGCCGCCTTTGGAAGCCGCACCGTTTTGATAGGTGAAGCGCAGCAAAGCAAGGAAGCCGTTTTCCGGGTATTCCAACGTGAAATTCTGCGTGATCGAGCAAAGCAGCACGATAGCAAGGAATACTAAGGTTACTCGGAAACCGATGCTGTTTACCTGTTTTCCCAATCCGATCGAGATGGAAAGCAGCAGCAAAAGGATCGGCAAAACGATGGAATAAAAACTGAATACGCCATATAAGAAGTTATGTACCACGGTCCAGATGTTCTTTCCTTCGATAAATACGATCGCAAACAGGATTAAGGATGCTGCAAACAGCCAAAGTGCCGCGGTCGGATTTTCAGCAGGCTTTTTATTGTTCTGTGTCTTACGTGTCGTCGGCTTCTTGCCGGAAGAAGATGTCTTCTTTTTGGCAGTGCTTGAAGCTGTGCTCTTCGTTTTCTTTTTTGTTGTCGTTGCCATGTCAACTTCCTTTCTGTTTACTTAGCGATCCACTGATATACCGTGCTGCCGGTGATCATTTCAATGATACCGACTGCTACGGTCAGCGCACCCAATACGGTCAGATAAATACCGAAAATCTTGAATTTATTGCTTGCTACCAGCCATTTTACCATTGCGATCGCTGCAATACCGACAACCAGTGCTACAATGAAACCGATTGCCAACGCTGCAAAACTCGTACCTGCGAATGCATCCGCACCGATATCGCCAAGCTCTACCACAGCTCCGCCGAGCACCGCCGGCATACCCATGATAAACGAAAACTGTACCGCTGTCTCACGGTCCATACCGGTGAAAAGACCTGCGGAAATGGTGGAACCCGAACGGGAAATACCCGGCATCGGTGCAATTGCCTGCACACAGCCAACGATCAGCGCATCTTTTACTGTGATATCCAGTGCGGTCTTGCTGCCGTGATTCCATTTTTCGGAACCAAACATCAGCGCAGCGGTGATCAAAAAGCAGACACCCTCGACAAGAATATCGTTATCGGACGAAAATCCCGCATAAAAATCACGCAGCACAAAAGCAACAGCCATCGGCAGCAAGGAAATGATGATCATATATACCATTTTACGGGTCGGATTCTCAGTTTTCCATTTGAGCTTTCCGGTGAACAGATCTTTTACGATACGGAAAAATTCCATGATCAGATCGCAGATCAGCTTTCTAAATGCAATAAATACCGCAAGCAAGGTCGCAACATGCAGCAGCATCGAGAATAAAATACCGCTTTCACCGTTGATGCCAAAGCAATGCTGTACCACAGACAGATGTCCGGAGCTGGACACCGGCAAAAACTCGGTCAAACCTTGAATCATTCCTTGTACGATCGCTTCGAATACAGACATATAAGTACCTCTTTTCTATCGTTTATGTAACGGCCGTATACGGCCGTGTATTACGGTTTATTTCCGGTATCTCTTTCCCGGATAAAAGTCTTGATTCAGATAATCCTTCAGATCGGTGGAACAAACTGCGCTGATCTTTCCGCTGTTTAGCATCAGCTTGCCGTGCGGAAGATCCACCCATTCCTGCGCATCCGGTTTTGTTTGCAGCAGTTGACTGCAAAGCAATTCGGTGTCAACGATCGTGTACAGCATCGTCTTCCTCCTTTGCCTCGATCATCTCATACAGACAGGAGATCGCATCCGACAATCCGCCGAGCCGATCGATCAAGCCTTCTTTCACAGCTTCTTTTCCGTCGATCACGCTGCCGACATCCATCGCCATTTCACCCGTTGTCATAATCAGCTCGCGAAAGCGCTCTGCTTTGATCTTTGAGTGATCGGTCACAAAGCCGATGATGCGCTCCTGCATCCGCTCAAAGTAGGAAAAGGTCTGCGGCACACCGAGCACCAGTCCGCTCATACGAACCGGATGAATGGTCATAGTTGCTGACGGGACGATAAACGACTGCTTTGCGCTGACCGCAAGCGGCACACCGATGGAATGTCCTCCGCCCAGCACCAACGATACCGTCGGCTTTTTCATTCCGGCGATCAGTTCCGCAATCGCAAGTCCCGCTTCCACATCGCCGCCAACCGTATTGAGCAGTATGATCAGACCCTCGATCTCGGGATCATGTTCAATTGCTACGAGCTGCGGGATGACATGCTCATACTTGGTTGTCTTATTCTGCGCCGGCAAAGTAAAATGTCCTTCCACCTGACCGATTACAGTCAGGCAATGGATGACATGCTTTCCTTTGGTGGTCACACCGCCGGTTTCAAGCATTTCCTCTCTGATCTGCTCAGTTTCTTCGGGTGTATGCAGTTCCCCCGTTTCTTCGCCGATATATTCCTGTTCTTCCATCATACTTCCTCCTTTTTTCCGATATGTCAAAAGTATGTGAAAGAAAGCAAAAACTATACCGTCCGAAAAACACGCATAATGCACTGATTTTATTATATCACGAAAACCATCAATTTACAACCGAAAAATATCTTGCATGGCGCAAAAAAAGCCGTATCCGATAATGGGTACGGCAATATTTCGCTATTTGGTCAACCAAAAATCTTCTTTGCTGGCATATTTGATAAAATCGACTGCGGCAACACGCTTTCCGTTGATTAAGCCTTGATTTAAGCCGGCATTCCAAAGCCAGATCGACACATACAGGCAATTTCCCGCACGATCTATCGACATAAATGTACCGCAATTCTCCGGTGTTAATCTGCAGCTTCCAAAGGTTTTATTTACCGTTTGAACAAATCGCACTCTGGATTCCTCTGTCGTACCAACAAAAAACCATACCTTCTCATTTGCATCGAACAATTCTTTCATCCTTCACACTCTCCTATCATATTTTCCATAAAGCGTGCAAAAGAAAAAGCCCATCGTTTCCGATGGACGCAACTTCATAACACCATCGGCTGCCATTAGCACCTTACCGTTTTACGGCAGGTTGCTGTGTGGTCATCGGGGCAGTCCCTCGCACACTCTCTATGGTGCTTTTATTATAGTACATTCCGAAATCTTAGTCAACAGTTTATCGAATTGGTTTTGATAACTAAATTTTATCAAAAAATCGCACTCGTTTTGTATTTGTATACATTTTTATCTTTTTTTGAAAAAATCTCAAAAAAAGGCTTGCAATTTCAAACTGAGTATGCTATAATAACATACGTTGCAACGAGGTGTGGCTCAGTTTGGTAGAGCGCTGCGTTCGGGACGCAGAGGCCGCAAGTTCAA
>JBGUUN010000044.1:0-1523 GCA_045133555.1 Oscillospiraceae bacterium | reverse complement strand
ATAAAAATCTTTGCTGTCCGGCGATAACTTCCGATAACTCCGTTCCAGTTTTCCTCGAACAAAGTCAATTCCTTCGGAAATGCTCATTCCCCGTTCCACATATGCGAGATACAGCAGACTTGGTACGCTGTCAAAGTGAGATATGGCATCGGCATCCGCGATACATAATTCTTCCGCACTGACCTTTGCCCCCGGAACACTCCCGCGGTGATTGCGGATACAGTCTTGAATCAGAGGGATTTTTTGCGAATCGTATTGCATTTGGATCAGAAGAGAAAACGCGATTTCTGCGCCGTGGATGTGATGTTCTTCATATAAGCTGTAATCGGTGACGGATGCGATATCGTGCAGCCATGCGGCAATCATGACGGTTTCTTTATCTGCATGAAATTTTTCAGCAAGCAGTTCTGCGTTTCTGACTACAGCTTCAATATGGTAATAACATCCGATGCCGAACTTATTTGACGGAAGGATACAGCGGTTATACACTTCTGTCTGCAATGCTTGATAAATTTGTTGATATGAGGTATATTCCATGATTTCTCCTGAAATGACAGGAATTGGATGCATCGCTGCACCCAATTCCATCGTCAATATTATCTTTCAATCAGAATGGTCTTGATCTCAAACGGACGGAACTTTAAGAATACAGAACCGTCGACGATCTTCAACTCTTCCTTCTTTTCTTCCAGCATGTTCGTGACAAAGACGCGGTTTGCATCATAGACGTTCAGCGTGCAGTTGACAGCGGAGCGTTCGCATTCATAGAGACGCAGGACGTATGCGCCCTCGATATCTTCCGCGTTCTTGACCGCTTCACAGATGACGCTGGGGGCTGTGACATCGAACAGCTTCGGTGCATTGAGAACACCGTCAACGATGATCGGCTTGCGGTTGAGCATGTAGGACGGCTTGACAACTGTATCGGCATCAAATGCGCCGATGTGCGGCAGCAGCGAATAGGTCAGCGTGTGGACACCGAAGTCGGTGACAAAGTCGGGACGGCATCCGCCGCGGTGGAGGGTCAGGCGCAGGTCACTGCCATCCATGGAAATACCGTATTTGCAGTCGTTGAGAACGGCAACACCGTAACGGGTTTCGGAAATGTCGGTCCACTTGTGGTTGCAGACCTCGAACTTTGCTGCTTCCAGAGAGTTGTTCTTCGTGGTTGCGCGGTCAACGTGACCGAACTGGATTTCGTTCTTTGCAAAGCCGGAACGGATGGCGACATCAAAGCCGGCCTTCATCAGGGAGTGGCGTTCCTTCCAGTCGAGCTTCATTTCGTAGTCGATGCGTGCGTTGTCCGCATAGAAGACGGTATCAACGACAGCGGTGGACTTGCGACCGAAGCTGTAGGTGGAGCGGATACGGTACTCGACCGCACCGTCGGAGATGACTTCGCGGGACTGCAGGGTCGTGACGGGCTTGAGCTTGAGGAAAATGTCATCCTCAACTTCCCAGTTGTCGTATGCCGTCGGCATATCTTCACCAAACCACAGCGTACCGAGCGGCGCGCCCTTGAC
>JBGUUN010000043.1:0-6768 GCA_045133555.1 Oscillospiraceae bacterium | reverse complement strand
GACGGAGATACCTGATACCGATTGCAGATCTCATAGCATTCTTCCGCAAATAACGGTCTGGCAATATCCGCAGCGGCAAGGTTGATCGAGATCGGGCAGGCTTCCAAACCGGCTTGCTGCCAGCGTGCCAGATTCTTACAGACCTCCTCGAACACAAAGCGGTCGATCGTTTCGATCAGACGGTACTGTTCCGCTGCCGGTAAAAACATATCCGGAGATAACATTCCTCTGTAGGAATGACGCCAGCGCACCAATGCTTCCGCACCGACGATGCGCATATCCGACATACGGATCTTCGGCTGTAAATATACGAAAAACTCACCCAGACGGTGCTGCAAAAGTGCATCCACCGCTTTTTTCAGCTCATTTTCGATCTTCTCGTTCTGCTCCGGATTATAGAAAAACAGTCTGCTGTTGACATTGGCACTCATTCTTGCCGTCATCGCCTTACCGATCATCGAAGCAAAATCTTCCTGCTCGGACTGCGGGAAGTAAATACCGAAGATCGGATGGAGATAGTATGTATTCTCTTTTCCCTCGTTGTAGCGATTGATCTGTAAACAGATATTATCGGTTTTCGCCTGGATCTCCTCACGTCTGCGGTTTTTTAACAGGAAGCAGAAGGTATCCTCACCCGTACGGGCAAGCAGCTCATCGTTTCCAAGCTGCAGTTTTAAGACATCACAGATATATTTTACCACACGGCGATAGTTCTCGTTGCCAAAGGTTCTTCCGATGTCGGTCAGTTCCCCTACCTGCATCGAAATAACCGCATACTGCGCATAGATCTGACGCAGATTCTTCTCACCTTTGGTCAAAAACAAAGATTCGGTAAGACCACCGGTGATCGGGTCACCACCGGCAGACGATTTATTCGAGGATAAACGGTTATTAAAAATTGATCTGTTCATAACATTATCATTCTGTGCAGACCGCCTGGATCACCCATCTGCGTTCGGTACTGCCGCCGCGAATACAGGTGACTAAAGTTAAGATGCGGTCGTTTTCGGTTGGTACAACCCCGGTATCAATTACCGAGCTGCTTAACGAATGTTCAATGAATTTCTGCTTGGTATCGCTGTTTTGGATGTTCAGCGCATAGGTGATCTCGGTGATCTCAGCCTGATATGCAGCAAATACCTTATAACGGGAAAGGCCGTCATCGTTTTTGATGTATACGTACGGATGATTTTTCCAGTAGTTGTAATTTTTATATTTCTCCAGTCCGTTGAACATAGTTCCGTTGCCCATACGGTGACCGTAAATGATGGTGTTGAAGTCGGTAAAATCCGGGTTTACCTTGCATTCCAAAAAGATCGAACCCATCGGATTGGCAACCTTGTTCCAGGTATGATTGAGGTAATAGTCGTTGTCGTCTGCCTGCATCACCGGATAAGAGATCACGGTATTCGGGATCGCGATCCATGCGACAACATCACTGTTGACCTTTCTTAACGACGGAAGATTAACCGAAGCGATCATCTCATCAAAGGTCATCTGCGGTTTTTGCGGCTCGACCTCCTCTTTGGATTCTACTTCTTCGCTTTCCGTCTCGGATTCAACGACAACCTCGGAGGATACCTCCTCAGACGAAACTTCCGGCTCACTTTCGGATTCTTCTTCTACCTGCGATACGGTATTATCGATACCAGCCATCTCCAGCGCATCCGAATAGATCCGGTCACCCTCATGATAATTGTATATACGCATGCCGGCAACCGTCAGCGAAATGGCCAACAGGATACCGACGATTAAGATCAGGTATTTTCTTATCGATTTCTTCATGTAATAGCACCTCTTGCTCTGCTTGCGGCTAAAATAAATATGTTACCATTCTTTATTATAGCACCATATCCGCTGTAATTCAAGTAGCATAAAAGAATAATGTTTAAACATACCAACTTTTGTAAAGTTGAAACAGGAAACATCTTGGCTTTTTGAACATTTTCATTACACCCTGTTGAATTTACCGGTAAAAATACGTTAAGAAGCCTTACTTTTACCGTCAAAAATCCGATGCTTTCCTGCAAGTTTCAACAGCGCCGTCTTGGTACTGTTTAAAAAGAAAGAAGGTATCGTTTGCACGATACCTTCTCCCTTTAGAGGAAAGAAAAATATTATAATTTGTTGACGTCAGCCTCGGTGATCATCTTGAAGCCTGCAGCTACCAATGCGGCTTCAGCCTCTGCGTTATCGCCGACACGGATAACAACATAAGCGTGTTTCTCGGTGCGGGCCATAAATGCATACAAATATTCCATATTGATCTTGTTCTGATCCAGAACGCTCAGTGCAGCGGAAAGTTTACCCGGAGCATCGCCGATCTTGATACCCACAACATCCGTGATCTTGATCAGATAACCTTCTTCCGCTAAGATCTTCTCTGCTGCCTCCACATCGTTGACGATGAGGCGGAGAATACCGAAATCCTGTGTTTCCGCAATGGAAAGTGCTCTGAGGTTGATGTTGTGCTTGGACAGCATCTCGGTAACGGTAGCAACCGTACCCTGTTTGTTTTCAACAAATACTGTTAACTGCTTGATTGCCATGATTCAAAACTCCCTTCGTCTTAGATCAGTTTTCTCTTATCGATAACACGGACAGCCTTACCTTCACTTCTGGTAATGCTCTTCGGAGCAACCAGATGAACGGTCGGGTTGATGCCCAGCATTACCTTCATTGCATTTGCAAGCGATTTCTCCATTGCTAAGATCTCGCTGACGGTATCGGAGAATTTCTCCGGAGTCATCTCAACATTGACCTCAAAGGTATCGTTGTTCTTGACACGATCGATCACGATCTGGTAGTTCGGCTGATAACCCTCATTTAAGAGTACGGTCTCGATCTGGCTCGGGAATACGTTGACACCGCGGATGATGAGCATATCGTCGCTTCTTCCCATCGGTTTTGCCATCTTGATCAGCGTACGGCCGCAGGAACATTTCTTACGGGAGAGGACGCAGATGTCACGGGTACGGTAACGCAGCAGCGGGAATGCCTCTTTATCCAGAGAGGTGAATACCAGCTCACCTTTGCTGCCTTCCGGAAGAACTTCACCGGTATCCGGATCGATGATCTCCGCATAGAAGTGATCCTCGTTGATGTGCATACCGGTCTGCTCGGAACATTCAAAAGCAACTCCCGGGCCGGTGGTCTCGGTCAGACCGTAAATATCATATGCTTTGATGCCGAGATCCGCTTCGATATTGTGACGCATCTCCTCGGTCCACGGCTCTGCACCGAAGATACCTGCTTTGAGCGGGATCTGATCCGGCGTATAGCCCTGTTCTTTCAAGGATTCTGCCATATATGCCGCATAAGACGGAGTGCAGCACAGAATGGTTGCATTTAAGTCCATCATAAACTGGATCTGTCTTTCGGTATTACCGGAGGACATCGGAAGGGTCAGAGAACCGACTTTATGAGAGCCGCCGTGTAAGCCTGCACCGCCGGTGAATAAACCGTAACCGTACGCAACCTGACATACATCTTCCTTAGAGCCGCCTGCTGCAACGATCGCACGTGCACAGCAATCTTCCCACAGATCAACGTCATTCTGGGTGTAGAATGCCACAACACGGCGTCCGGTAGTACCGGAGGTAGAATGAATACGGACACAGTCGGATAACGGTTTTGCAAGCAAACCGTACGGATATGCATCACGCAGATCCGCTTTGCTCAAAAACGGGAGCTTATGCAGATCATCGATACCTTTGACATCTTCCGGTTTAACACCTTTTTCGTCCATGAGATTACGGTAGTACGGTACGTTTTCATACACGTGCTTAACCTGTTTGACGATTTTTTCGGACTGAAGTTTCTTTAATTCTTCGACCGGCATGGTTTCGATTTCTTGCTGATAGTAATTCTGTGCCATAGTGACTACCCTTTCCTTTCTTTGGCGTGATCGGTTTTCTGCCGAATCACCCTTTAACACGATTTTGGAGTGTGAAGGGAAATAAAAACGCCCTCCGCATTCCGAAAAAGAATACAGAGGACGAGAAAATACAAATCCCGTGGTACCACCTCAGTTTACCGCTGTTTCGCAACAGCAGCCTTATCAGGTACATACATACCTTAGTTCGTTAACGGGAACTCCGTTGCCTCCTACTAAAGATAACTCTCATTCAGGGCACTGCTAACAGAATGAATTCGAGAAGGACGCCCCCATTGTCTCGCACCAACCGACAACTCTCTCCAAGTTCTTTCCAACCTACTGGTTTCTGATCTTCGCATTTATGTGTACAACATATTTAATTGATGGTCTTAGTATAGCACTTTAATCCGGGAAAGTCAATACCTTCCATGTATTTGTTTGATTAAATTTCATTTTTACGGCTATTTTTTCGAAATGTACATCAAAAAGCACAACGCAGCAGAAAAACGCATATTGTTTTTCGACAATTTCACTAAGGCGATCATCAATTTTAATTTTCGATCGCCATTTCCGATACAACGCAAAGAAAAACACCCGGAAAACCCGGGTGTTTCTTATCATAAACCGAAACGAACGGTATGATCGGTTACCTTAAGCATCACGCCCTGCTCGCCGTTTTCGCAAACAGCACCGCATACATCGTAAACGCTGTCAACGTTTCGCATACAGATGCGCAGATCGCGATAGATTCCGTCCAACGTCACGGTAACGGTATCGCCCTGTCTGACCGCAGCGGCTTTCAGCACCAAATTACCTTCGGTATCGTAAATGACCGTTTGTGCGGTATCTTTTAATGCAAAAATGTGGAGCGTCAAGCCGTCGGTATAATCGTACTCCGGCTGTGCTTTGTTTGCACCGATCGCAAGGATCGAGTTTTCACGTACAAACAGCGGCAGCGAGAAATAATCGTATGCTTCACGCATCCATTTTCCGCCTGCCTTGACTTCGTTGGACAACAGATGGGTCCACTCGCCTTCCGGCAGATAATAGGTCACCGTTCCCTGCTCGTTCATGACCGGCGCTACCATGATACGGTCGCCAAGCATATACTGACTTTCCAGATTTTCGCAGTTCATATCCTCCGGGAATTCCAATACCATCGCACGCATCGAAGGCAGACCGGTCTGATGCGAATTGACCGCCGCAGCGTAAAGATATGGCATCAGCGAACATTTCAGCTCGGTGAATGCCTTCAGCACTGCTACGGATTCCTCACCGTTTTGCTCACCCTCTTTCGAGAACAGCCACGGAACTTTATGTACAATACCGTGCAGCCTGGAGTGAGTGGAGAGCAGACCGAATGCGACCCATCTCTTATAAAGATCCGCAGTCGGACAACCGTCAAATCCGCCGATATCGTGGCTCCAGAACGCAAAGCCCGAGAGACACAGCGACAGACCGCCGCGCAGCGATAATGCCATATCGGTATAGTTTGCACGCGGATCACCGGACCAATGCAGCGGGAACTTCTGTCCGCCTGCCGTTGCACTTCGTGCAAACAGACATGCATGGTTCTTACCCTTGCATTCTTCCAGCAATTCAAATACGCACTTATTGTAAAGGTAAGTATAATAGTTGTGCATACGCAGCGGATCGCTGCCGTCGTGATAGACGACATCGGTCGGGATTCTTTCGCCGAAGTCGGTCTTAAAGGATTCGATGCCCTGCTCTACCAACGGACGCAGTTTATTCTGGAACCAACGGTACGCATCCGGATTCGTGAAATCCACGATACCCATACCCGACTGCCATTCATCCCACTGCCAGACATCGCCATTCGGTCTCTTTAACAGATACCCTTTTTCCATCGCTTCATCGAAAAGCGGAGATTTCTGTGCGATATAAGAGTTAAGCCAATAACTCGGATGAATGTTGTAATCGGCTTTCAGCTCCTTGAGCTGTTGTTCGATTTGCGGGAAGATGCGGCGATCCCACTCAAAACTGCACCACTCATTTTCCTTTGTTGCAAAGGCATCGTACATGAATACATGCAGAGGAACGCCTCTGTCTTTCATTCCGCCTACCAATTCCATGACCTTCTTCTGATCATAGTCGGAGGAAGCGGAGGTGGTAAGCCATAAACCGAAGGTCCATGCCGGTAAGAGCGCCGGTTTTCCGGTCAGGTCGGTATAGCGGCGGATAACATCCTTCATATTGCTGCCGCCGATGATCATAAAGTCGATTTTCTCGCCCGGTACCGAACACTGCACTCTTGCGGTATGCTCCGAACCTACCTCAAACGATACCGGACCGGTATCGTTGACAAACATACCGTAATTACGGTTGGTCAGATAAAACGGAATACATTTATACGCCAAGTTGCTGTTGGTACCGCCATCCTCGTTCCATATGGTATAGGACTGTCCGTTTTTGACCAGTGGAGTAAAGCATTCACCGAGACCATAGATCTTTTCACCGAGATCGATATCCATCTGAACACGCATAAAGCTGTTGAAACGGGAAGCAGTGCCGCTGCTTCCGATCAGTTCCAGATCCAGCTGCTCATTCATGATATTTTCATTCTGTACTCTGACAGTGCTGAGCGTTGCAAGGCTTGCGATTTGCTTATCTTTATGGTAATACGTAAAGCTGCACGGTCTTTTTTTGATGACCAGCTTGGTATCACCGCTTTCAAACGATACTTCCTCTTCCGTTTCGGTGATATTCGGCACCACATCGGAAAAATTCAGTTCAAACTTCGGCATCTTACGATTGCTGCCTTTATGGTGATGCGCTTCGATTCGGATGATATCCGGCTGCGGTGCGGAAATATAAAGTTCCATCATAACGCCGCCGACCGTCGGTACATTATTCTCATACGGCACGGTATA
>JBGUUN010000042.1:0-2048 GCA_045133555.1 Oscillospiraceae bacterium | reverse complement strand
TGATGATTGGTATCGGTCAAAGTACCGTCCATATCGAAAATAAATACAGGCATAATCTTCTCCTTCTTATTTGGAAATCGGGCGGGTATAAACCTTTAACCACTCATTTTCTTCCTCTGTCATAAACGGAGACAGCTTTTCGTATACGGATGCATGGTATGCATTGAGTGCATCGATCTCGTCCTGCATCATATATTTCGGGTCGATACCGTCCAAATCGATCGGAGCAACGGTGATGATATCAAAGTACATGAACTGACCGTACTCATTCTTCTCACCTTTTCTGCAGACCAGCTCGTTTTCGATACGGATACCGTATTTGCCCTCGAGGTAGATACCCGGCTCGTCGGTGGTGATCATACCCTCTTCGAGTACTGCGGAGTCATTACGCTCCGGTACGATGCGCCAGCGGAAGCCGTTCGGGCCTTCGTGGACATTGAGCAGATGGCCGACACCGTGACCGGTACCGCATTTATAGTCGATCCCCATCTCCCAGATCGGACCGCGGGAGAGAATATCCAGATTTAAGCCGCGGCAGCCGTAGAGGAATTTTGCCTTGCCGAGGCGGATACAGCTGCGAACGACGGCGGTGAAATGCTTTTTGGTCTCCTCTTCGAGTTCACCGAACACCATGGTACGGGTGATATCGGTGGTACCGGAGTAATACTGACCGCCGGAGTCAACTAACAGCATACCCGGTGCGGTGACTGCGGTATCGGTTTCAGGGGTTGCGGAATAATGCATCATAGCGGCATTTGCGCCGAAGCCTGCGATGGTATTGAAACTGAGTCCCAGATTCTCCGGCTGCTCATAGCGCAGGTTTGCCAGATAATCGGCTGCGGAGATCTCGGTGATGGTCTGTTTATCGTAGTTATTTTTCAGCCAGTACATAAACTTGGTGAAAGCAACGCCGTCGTACAGATGTGCACGGATGGTGTTCTCCACCTCGGTTTCATTCTTCATGGATTTCGCCAGAGTGGTCGGGTTTGCTGCGTTGATAAGGGTCGCATCCTCCGGCAGATTTTCGGTTACGCAATAGTTGACCTTATTGGCATCCAGCAGCACGGTCTGATTCGAGAGGTCTTTGACATCCTCATAAATTGCGGTATACGGACGTACGGTAACTCCTTCGTTTTCCAGTTCTGCTCTCACTTCATCGGAAAGCACTTCCTCATGCAGGTAGAATCTTGCCTCGTCCGCAGTGATCAGCGCATAGGACAGCACGACCGGGCTATGCAGCACATCGCCGCCGCGGATATTGAAAAGCCATGCGATATCGTCCAAGGTAGTTAAGATATGCGCATCCGCATCCAATGCTTTCATCTGTGCGCGCAGGTCGGAGAGTTTATCTGCGGTGGATTTACCGCAGTATTTAAGTGCATGACGGAAGGTCGGTGCTTTGGAGATGGCCGGACGGTCATCCCAAACCATACCTGCAAGGTCCTTATCGACCGAGAGGGTGATTTCTTTGGAGGACAGTTTTTCTTTCCAGCTTTCCGCCAATGCGGTGTTGACCACTTTGCCGTCAAAGCCGAGTTTACCGCCCTGCGGGATCTCAGCGGAAAGGAATTCCTCGATGGTCGGAACACCCTCCTCACCCATTTTCATTAAGGTGATGCCGGTATCTTCGAGCTGTTTCGCGGCTGCGATGAAATAGCGTCCGTCGGTCCAAAGACCTGCTTTATCTGCGGTCACAACCAGCACACCTGCAGAGCCGGTGAAACCGGAGAGGTATGCTCTTGCTTTGAAATAATCGCCGACATACTCGGACTCATGATAGTCCGAAGTCGGAACAACGTAGGCATCTACGGCATATTCTTTCATTTTCGCCTGCAAAGCGGCGATTCTTTCTCTGATCGTCATATTTCAATTCCTCACTTTTTACATTTCTCTGCGCAGGCGTGCATTGCATCCATAACCGCCGCACGCATCCCTGAGCGTTCCAGTACCTTGACCGCTTCGATGGTGGTACCTGCCGGCGAGCAGACCATATCTTTTAACTCACCCGGATGTTTTCCCGTATCCAGCACCATTTTTGCACTGCCGAG
>JBGUUN010000041.1:0-7524 GCA_045133555.1 Oscillospiraceae bacterium | reverse complement strand
CACCGAGCAGGTTGCGGGCAGAGTAGGCGTTATTGCACATGTCGGCAGCATCTCCACCGCAGAGAGCATCGAGCTTGCAAAACAGGCAGCAAGTGTCGGTGCGGATGCAGTCAGCGCTGTGCCGCCGTTTTATTATAAATTTACCTTCGATCAGATCGTCAGACATTATACCGAGATCGCAGAGGCAACCGAATTGCCGCTGGTTATTTACAGTATCGGCTTAACCGGCGTCAATATGTCGATCGCCGATGTGGAGAAGTTAGCTTCCATCCCAAATATCAAGGGTATCAAGCTGACCAGTGCGGATACCTATCAGATCCAGCGTATCAAACGCCATCTGGGTGACAGCTTTACCGTATATTCCGGCTGTGATGAGGTATTCCTTGCAGGTGCTGTTATGGGTGCGGACGGTTTTATCGGTTCGACCTATAACCTGATCCCGGATCTGTATATCCGTTTACTGGATGCAGTCAAAGCAGGCGATATCCGCAAAGCAGAGGAGATCGCAAACCTGGCAAACGATACTTTGGAGGTACTGCTTGCACATAACTATATGCCGATGCTGCGCTATATGACCGACCGCTTTGCTGTAAAGATCGGTCCAAACTGCAGACCGTTCTATCCGAATCCGGAGGAGGTCAATGCAGATTGTATCGCCAAACTGCGTGCATTGAAAGAGAAACACGATTTTAACGGCATTCTGCTGTATGACAGACTGTGATCGTGTAGAGAGGAATGCTATGAGATATATTGATTTGAACGATGATGTATCCCGTCAGATCATTGTCGATAAAGAAGAAGGACAGTATTTAGGACATGTTACCACCGTATTGCTGGAAGATCAAAAGACCATGATCGCCGTCTATCCGAAAGGTCACGGCAGAGGCGGTATCATTCAGAAGATGAGCTTTGATGCGGGTTTGACCTGGAGTGAGCGTATGCCGCTTCCGGATTCCTTTGAAACCTCGATGGAGGTGCCGACCATTTATCGCACCTATGACGCAAATGGCAAAAAACGTCTGATCTTGTTCTCCGGTCTTTACCCGATCCGTATGGCGGTTTCGGAGGATGACGGCTATACCTGGAGCGATCTGCAGCCGATTTTGGATTATAACGGCATCGTTGCAATGGGTGACTGTATTCCGCTTGATCGACCGGGCAAATACATGGCGATGTTCCACGATGAGGGTGTTCCGCGTTCCGGCGATGAGAAATCGTGGTATACCTTCTACCGCTATACCGCTGGGGAGAAAAAGAAGTTTGTACGCTATCTGCAGCTGAAAAATGAGGATGGCAGTTACGGTGAGAGAACCGTCGAATATAGGAGCGGCGATATGGATGTACCGGAAGAAAACGGAGAACTGATCTATGAAACAAAGCTCGGTGCTCCGAACCCGGTCAGAGATTTCCATTTGAGCAAGATCATCAGCTATGACGGCGGTCTGACCTGGAGCCAGCCGCAGGTCATCTATCACGATACCCGCATCCATCTGTGCGAGCCGGGTATGATCCGTCTGGATGACGGCAGTATTGCGATCTTACTGCGTGAAAATGCGCGTGTGAAACATTCGCATATCATCTTCAGCTATGATGAGGGTGCGACCTTTACCGCGCCGGTAGAGCTTCCGGATTGTCTGACCGGCGACCGTCATACCTGCCGCAGACTGCACGACGGCAGAATTGCGATCACCTTCCGTGATATGGGATTGGAGAGCGAAACCGCAGGTGACTGGGTCATGTGGGTCGGTACCGATGAAGATCTGAAGAATCAGACCGAGGGTCAGTATAAATTCCGCTTAAAGGATAACTTTACTACCAGTTGGATCGGTGACTGCGGTTATCCGGGTCTGCAGATCTTACCGGATGATACCATCGTTGCGGTAACCTACGGTCATTGGAGAGAGTGGGAAAACGGAAAGAACCAGCCGTATATTTTAGAGGTTCGCTTAAACTTAAAAGAATTTGATGAGGAGTAAGGATATGACTTTTGAAGAAAAACTTTCGCAGTATGCTGCCATCGTTGTAAAGATCGGCTTAAACATTCAGAAAGATCAGGAGCTTGTGATCAATGCACCGATCGAGACCGCAGATTTTGTACACCGCGTATCCGAAGAGGCATTCAAAGCAGGTGCTAAGGATGTCTTTGTCAACTGGAATGATGAGATCGCAGCAAAACTGCGCTACACCTACGCGACCGCTGAAACGCTGTCCGAGGTTGCTCCGCCGCTGGTGGATATGAGAATGTACTATCAGGCAAGAGGTGCTGCTTTTTTAAGCATCCATGCGGAAAACCCGACTTTGATGGCAGATATCGACAAGAAGAAACTGGGTGCTGCGGCAAGAGCAAGAGGTATTGCATTCAAGCCGTTTAGTGAGAAGCTGGATTCCGGCGAGAATGTATGGTGCGTTGTATCCGTTCCGACCAAGGACTGGGCAGAGCAGGTATTCCCGGAATTGAAAGGCGAGGCTGCGATGGATGCGCTGTGGGATGCAATTTTTGATACCACCCGCATCGGCGAAGGCGACCCGGTGGAGAAATGGCATGCACACATGGAAAATCTGCGTAACAAAGCAGAGTTCTTAAACGAGAAGCAGTTTGTAAAACTGCATTATACCAACAGCATCGGCACCGATTTATGGATCGGTATGCCGAAGAATCATATCTGGGGCGGTGCGCTGGAGAAATGTAACAACGGTACCATCTTTGTACCAAATATGCCGACCGAGGAGGTTTTCTCCGCACCGGACTGCAATGCGGTAAACGGCGTGGTCAAATCCGCTCTGCCGCTGGTTTACCACGGCAGCAAGATCGATAAATTCAGCCTGACCTTTGAAAACGGCAGAATCGTTGATTTCTCCGCAGAGGAAGGCTATGATACGCTCGCTTCCATCTTCGAGAGTGACGAAAGAGCAAGATATCTCGGTGAGGTTGCACTGGTACCGTACCACTCTCCGATTTCCCAGAGCGGTATCCTGTTCTATAACACCCTGTTTGACGAGAACGCAGCTTGTCACTTAGCTCTCGGTGAAGCATACCCGACCTGTATCGAGGGCGGCGGTAAGATGAGTAGTGAAGAACTGACCGCAAACAACCTCAACGTAGCGCTGCTGCATGAGGACTTTATGATCGGTACTTCCGACCTGTCGGTTGTCGGCTACGATGCAGACGGCAACGAGACCAAGATCTTTGAAAACGGCGACTGGGCATTTTAAGTGTCGGGCTGTGTGATATAGGCTTTGCCTATGATATATTTTCTGCGAAAATAGAAACAAATAAAAGAAATCCGCTGTTGATACAGCGGATTTCTTTGTTAGAATGTTTATTTTTCGTGTTTTTTGTAATACAAAAAGGAATAGACGGTAGGAATCAATACCATCAGTAATAAAATTACGGTCATTACGATCGCACCGAGATTGGCATTGACCGCACCGAGCAGCGCAGAACCTAAGATCAGCACACCGCCGATCATCCATACAAAGCCGGCAAGGCGATGGGTCTTGTTCCAGTTTTCCTCACTGTTTAAGGTCCATGGGAGCTTGATGCCGATGGTGTGGTTCTGTTTGCATTTCGGCATATAGTTGCCGATGATGATAAAGAGTAATCCCATAAAGGCAGGCAGCAGTTGTTCGACCTTAACATCGATATCGAAAGCAGCGGCATAGGTCATACCGGTGATCAACATCGAGAGGATCGGGGCAAGCCACAACACCAGACCGAATGCCTTATGGTTGGCGTTTTTATTCTTCGGATCGAATGCGGTGACGGTAATACCAAGGAAATGGATACCGAGCAGGATCAGCGGCATGCCGATCGCCGCTTCCGCTTTTGCGGCATAGCGGTCGATCTCACCTGCTGCGTTCCAATGGATCGGCATTTGATCAGGCAGTTTATCCCACAGCAGCAAACCGGCAAAGATCGGAAGCAGAAGGATCAGCGAAGTTAAGATCAGAGTGAATTTATTCTTTTTGAGCATGGTCATTATCTCCTTTCAGTTCATGGATCCAAAGCAGGATCTCCTCCAAAACCGATGCGTTGAGCTCGTAGTAGATATATTTGCCTTCCCGGGTATCGCGGATCAGATCGGCTTCTTTGAGTACCGAAAGATGTCTTGAGATCGCCGCGGCTGTGATCGGAAAATGCTCTGTGATCTCGCCGGCGGAATACCGTTTGCCTTTGAGCAGATTCAAAATCTCCCGTCTGACCGGATCGGAAAGGGCTTTTAAGGTATCATGTAATCCCAAAATGTATCACCTCATTTAACATTTAACTTAATTGTTAAATATATTATAGCATACCAAAGTATAAAAGTCAAGAAAAACCGTGCAGGAAATTCCTGCACGGTTTTGAAAGATCATATCAGATTTGCACCGATAAACAGCCAGCCGAGCAATCCCGAGAAAGCGCAGATGGCTATGCAATAGATGATGCGTTTTTGCCATGTCTTGAACTTAATGGCACTAAAGCACATCCAGATGATACCGATGAGTGCCGCAGCACCGTAAAAGATCAGGACCCAGCGATTCCAGGAGATCTTGGTGGCGGTCAGATTCAGCACAACGGAATTGAGCAGGACGGTTGCCAGCGGCATGAATGTCAGCGGCAGGGTCGCCTGCAAAAGGAAATATTTTTTCTGCCGCAGGAAGCTGGTAAATGCAGCAGCTAACAGCAGAAGAATGGTGATCGATTCAATCAGCATAATTTTCCTCGTTTTTTAGGTTTGAGCAAGCGTCATCCAAAGCAGTCCGATCAACAAAATCAGCAGTGAAACGGAAAAAGAGGATAACACAACGGTAATTTTGGAAAGGTATCTTCGACGCATAAAGTTCTCCCGGCTGCAGATACTGTGGACAAACGAAAGGAGTGTTGAACATGAAGCAGTATATGCCAAAAGAGGAGAAAAGATACACCAAAGAGATCATCCGTCCCGAAATGCCGCTGCCGGAGAAAAAGGATTCGGATCCGCTTACAGTGATGGGATCAGAGGATGCCGTATAAGCGTTTGGCGTTCTCGTTTGCCAGATCAAGTACTTCCTGCACGGTAATACCTTTGATCTCGGCCATTTTCTCGGCGGTATGTGCGATCATATCAGACTGGCATCGTTTACCGCGGAATGGTGTCGGTGCCATGTATGGGCAGTCGGTTTCCAGCAAGAAGCGGTCATTCGGTACCACTTCAGCGCAGGCGACTGCTTTTTTTGCATTATTGAAGGTCAGTACACCGGTAAAACCGACATACATACCCAGTTTGACTACCTCGACAGCGGTTTCCGGCGAGCCGGAGAAGCAATGCACCACGCCTTTCGGGCGGTACTTTTTCAAAAGCTCCATGGTATCCGCAGCCGCATCGCGGGAGTGAATGACCACCGGTACATCCATTTCGACAGCAAGTGCAAGCTGCTGTTCAAAAACCAGACGCTGCAGGTCACGCGGAGCACCGTCATCGTAATAATAGTCCAATCCGATCTCACCGAGGGCTACCACCTTTTCATGCTGTAAAAGCGTTTTCAGGGTGGACAGATAATCCGGATGCTGTTCCAATGTTCTTGCACTTGCCTCCGGATGGATTCCGACGGTGCAATGGAAATAGTCATACTTTTCGGCCAATGCGATGCCGGTATAACAGCTTTCGATATCGCAGCCGATGTTGACAAAGTGCGATACACCGTTTTGGTGTATCGCCTCGATCATTTCATACCGATCGTCATCGAACGCATGGTCATCGTAATGACAATGCGAATCGAAGATGCCGATCAGGTGTTTGTCATTGATAGGTTTTAATTCTTTTGCCATCAGCGGATCTTGCTGCCTTCCGGAATGGAATCGTCAACGAAGATGACCTTGACCTGATTCTCGCCTGCATCTGCAGCGAGCAGCATACCCTGGCTCTCAACACCGCAGAGTTTAGCCGGTGCAAGGTTGGATACCAGAATGACCTTTTTACCGATCAGCTCTTCCTGGGTATAGTACGGAGCAATACCGGAAACGACCGGACGGGTCTCATAGCCCAGATCAACAGACAGGTGATAGAGTTTCTTCGCTTTCTTCACTTTGTCGCAGGAGAGGATCTTCGCAACGCGCAGCTCTACTTTCGCAAAATCGTCGATACCGATGATCGCAACGTTCTCCGGAGCTTCTACGGTCTTTTTCTCCTCTTCTTTCTTCGGCTGCATTGCTGCGATCTGCTCTGCAACGACTTTTTCATCCAGACGGGAGAATAAAACTTTTGCTTCGCCTACGGTGATGGTGTCACATTCGCCGAATTTCTCTAAGGAAGCGAGATCTTTGCCTTTTGCACCGATCTGCTCTAAGATGGAAGCAGAGGTCTGCGGAATGAACGGCTCAAGCAGAATGCCGATGTAACGGATGGACTCGAGCAGGCAGTACATAGCGGTTTCCAGACGGTCTTTCTTCTCTTCGTCTTTTGCCAGTACCCACGGAGTGGTCTCGTCGATATATTTGTTTGCGCGGCGCGCTAAAGATAAAACGGATTCCAATGCATCAGCTACGCGGAAGTTTTCCATGTTTTTCGCAACTTCGCCGATTGCTTTTTTGCAGCAGTCGATCAGATCTGCATCCATCTCGTCGTTGACACCTTTGTTTGCAACAGTGCCGCCGAAGTATTTGTTTGCCATTGCGATGCTGCGGTTGACAAGGTTACCTAAAGTGTTAGCCAGATCGGAGTTATAACGTGCGATCAGGGTCTCATAGGTGATGCTGCCGTCGGATGCAAACGGCATCTCGGACAGAACGTAGTAGCGGATCGCCTCAACACCGAAGATCTTGGCCAGATCGTCAGCGTACATAACGTTGCCTTTGGATTTACTCATCTTATCTGCGCCGAACAGCAGCCACGGATGACCGAAGATGTGTTTCGGCAGCGGCAGATCGAGTGCCATTAACATGATCGGCCAGTAAATGGTGTGGAAACGTAAGATATCTTTACCGATGATGTGAACGTCAGCCGGCCAGTATTTGTTAAACTGCTCGGAGGAGCCGTCCGGATCGTAGCCGATACCGGTGATATAGTTGGAGAGTGCATCGATCCAAACATAGATAACGTGTTTCGGATCGAAGTCTACCGGAACGCCCCAGCTAAAGGAGGTTCTGGAAACGCATAAGTCCTGCAGACCCGGTTTTAAGAAGTTGTTGACCATCTCTTTTTTGCGGGATTCCGGCTGAATGAAGTCCGGATTCTCCTCGATGTGCTTCATCAGACGATCCTGATATTTGCTCATCTTGAAGAAGTAGGTCTCCTCTTTGGTTTTGGTGACCTTCGCACCGCAGTCCGGGCAGCAGCCGTCTTTTAACTGAGTCTCGGTGAAGAAGGATTCACACGGGGTGCAGTACCAGCCTTCGTACTCGCTCTTGTAGATGTCGCCTTGATCGTATAATTTTTTGAAGATCTTCTGAACGACCTTTTCGTGATAGTCGTCGGTGGTGCGGATGAAGTGGTCGTAGGAAGTTTCGAGCAGATCAACGATGCCGCGGATCTCGCCTGCAACGCCGTCAACATACTGTTTCGG
>JBGUUN010000040.1:0-2225 GCA_045133555.1 Oscillospiraceae bacterium | reverse complement strand
TGGGTGATGAAGTCCTGAACGTTGGTGACAACGGTCGTTGCACAAAGGCTGCCGCGATCCAATAATTTATTTACAACAAACTCATCGATATCGATGGTGTATAAATAAACCGGTCTTACCGACTTATCCTCGGTCACGCGGAAAGATGGGGTCATATTACCGGTTGCAATGGTATGCAGCATGGTTGCCATACAGATAACGGTGGTGGCATTCTTGACGAGATTTCTCATTTCGCTTGCAGCTTTGTACACATCACCGATGACCTCCGGCAGCGGGCCGTCATCACGGATGGAGCCGGCAAGTACGAAAGGCACATCGTTTTTTACAATGCTGCACATGATGCCGTCATCCAGATTATTTTCTTTGACAAATTCCTTGATGGAGCCGCAGCGGCGAACTTCGTTGCAGATGTCCAGATGGTTGTAGTGTCCGTTCGGTTTGGATTTCTGCGTGTAGATATCCTGACCCAGAGCGGTGCCGAGATATGCAGCTTCCAGATCGTGTGTCGCAAGTGCATTGCCGGCCAACAGTCCGTGTGCATAGCCGTTATCGATGATGAGCTGCATCGCTTTTCGTGCATCGTAGTCGAATGCAAATGCCGGACCCATGACCCAAAGGATGTTGCCGTGTTCTTTTTCATGCTTCAGAAGCTGATACAACTTGTCGTAGTCACAGGAATATGCGGTCTCGCGGCTTCTGCCCTGTCGGAAAACAAACTGGTCCTCTAACAGAGTGCTTTCATCCACAAATCCGTTGCAATGCAGATAGATGCCGTCTTCGCATTTTTCGGTTCTGCCTAAGATGACCTTGTCTCCTTTTTTCAGGTTTCTTGCCTCTACAACAGCAAGTGTTCCGTCATCGCAAAGAACGACGCAGGAGTCCATTCGGCTTTCCTCCGCCAACTTCCATTCACCGTCGATCTTAAAGTATTCCGGGAACATAGAAGTGCTGTGATAATTTTTCGGTGCTACGCCGTCTTGCTCCGCAATGGCGTAAACCACATCAGGTGCATTTACAAATTTCTCTTTGGTAAAATCCGGATGATAGTATCTCGGTAATTCAAATGCCATAATTAATTCCCCCGTTTTTTATAATAGAAAGTGCTTTAAGCATATTGTATCATACATCGTGCAAAAAGTACATAGTTTTTTGAAGGAAATATAATCTTTGCTGAAAATCAACCATGGTATCTGCCGTTAAAATGGCATTACTCCTTGCTATTTTTTAATAACCATGATATAATGAAATCACTTCAGACAGAGAAAAGAGGGCAGACAATGAAAATCAACGTAAAAGAAATGGCTTATGAGGATGTATTGAAGTTGCCGCGTCTCAAACATAAAACACCGCTGAAACCGCAGATGTGGCTGGCAACGATCGTTCGTATCGTATGCGAATTCACACTGCGCCATATCAAATTCTCCTATACGACAGAGCGCATGGAGCTTGTCAAAGATCAGCCTTGTCTGATCTTGATGAACCATTCCAGTTTTACCGATATGAAACTGGCTTACGGCATCTTTTATCCGAAGAAGATGGGTATTATTACTTCGGTGGATGCGATGAGCGGTATTTTGGGTAAGCTGATGCGCCTGATCGGATGTACGCCGACCCATAAATATGTTACCGATATGAGTCTTATCAAAGATATCAAATATATGCTGGAGAAAAACAAGACCAGTGTATTGATGTACCCGGAAGCGGGATATTCGTTTGACGGCTGTGCCACAACGATGCCCAAAAGACTGGGTGTTCTGATGAAACGTCTGGGTGTCCCGGTCGTGACGGTCATTACGCAGGGTGCATTCCACCGCGACCCGTTATATAATATGCTCCAGATCCGCGATGTTAAGGTCAGCGCACATGTAAAATGCATCGCAACGGCTGAAGAAGTGCGTGAAAAATCCGTAGAGGAGCTGGATGCATTGCTGGAAGAGTCGTTCTCCTTTGATAATTTTGCGTGGCAGCGCGACAATAAGATCGTGATCGATGTGCCTTTCCGTGCAGACGGACTGCATAGGATCTTGTATAAATGCCCGCATTGCGGTGCGGAAAACCAAATGGAGGGTAAGGGGATTTCCCTGACCTGCCATGCCTGCGGTAAGCAGTGGGAAATGAATGTATACGGCCAGCTTGAAGCGAAGGATGGCAAGACCGAAATCCCGCATATCCCGGATTGGTATCACTGGCAGCGTGAATGTGTGCGCAAAGAGATCGAAAACGGT
>JBGUUN010000039.1:0-1698 GCA_045133555.1 Oscillospiraceae bacterium | reverse complement strand
TTTGCACAAACAGCAAGTTCCTCAACCGATGCGGACTTGAGCGCGGCAGTGGTCTTGTATTTGGTCATCAGAAGCTGTGCCTTCTTCTCGCCGATGCCCGGCACCTCGGTCAATTTCAGCGACATACCGATCTTTTTGCGTTTTTGACGCTGATAGGTGATCGCATAGCGATGCACCTCCTCCTGCAGCTTGCCCATCAAGGTGAATGCCGCCTGATATCCCGCTACGCTGACTTCTTTGCCGTCTGCTGCGATCGCACGGGTACGGTGTCGGTTATCCTTGACCATACCGTAAACCGGAACATCGAGTCCGAAAGCTCTTACCACCGGCAAAACTGCCGCCACATGGCCCTTACCGCCATCAAGCAGGATCAGATCCGGCAGTCTGCCGAAGCCCTCACCGCTTTTCTTTTCTTCCTCATAACGCTTGAATCTGCGGGTCAGCACCTCTTTCATCGATGCATAGTCATCCTGCGTTACCACATCTTTTAAGGAAAATTTGCGGTATGCGCTTTTCAGCGGACGGCCGTTTTCAAACACCACCATACCGGCAACGATACCGGTGTCACCGAGGTTAGAGATATCGTAGGATTCGATGTAGGTCGGTGTTTTCGGCAGATTCAAAAGCTTTTGCAGCTCCTCCAAACCCGCCACTTCATGTGCGGTACGTCCGACCGCTTTGGAAAGTCGGTCCAGTGCATTGCCTCGTGCGATGCCCACCGCACGGTTTTGATCAGCGGTATGAGCGACCGTCAAAAAAGTACGGCTGCCGCGCCGCTCACAAAGCAGCTGCAGCACCATCTCACGGTCAGAGAAATCCTCATCCAGCAAAATACTGTTTGGAATATCCTCCGCAGTATTGTAATAACGGGTTAAAAATTCGCTTCTGACCTGATCCAGGTCAAACGCATCGTAAAACAGGAAGTCCTGTTTATCCACTAACCTTGCATCACGGAATTTGATCACGGTCAGACAGGCCGCATCCTTATTGGATACCGCCGCGATGACATCCTGCTCCTTGACATCGGTCATGATGACACGCTGCCCCTCACCGAGCTTTTCGATCGCTTTGATGCGGTCTCGCAATGCCGCAGCCTTCTCGAATTCCATGTTTTCGGCCGCTTCTTCCATCTGTTTGAGCAATCCGGCGATCAGCTCTTTGCTGCCGCGCTTTAAGAATCCGACCGCATTTTTGATATCCTCTCCGTAGCTTTCTTTGGAGATCTTTCCGCTGCAGACACCGTTGCACAAATGCAGGTGATAATTTAAGCACGGACGCTCTTTCCCGAAATCCTGCGGAAATTTCTTATTACAGGTCGGAAGTCTGAAGATGCGGTTTACCTCCTCGACCGACTGGGTGACGGTATAGGAGCTGGTATACGGACCGATATAATCGGCATCATCCTCAAGCTTCTGTTTCGCTGCTGTGATACGCGGATAAGCTTCACGGGTCACCTTGACATAGTGATAGCCCTTATCGTCTTTGAGCAGAATGTTATACTTCGGCGAATGCAGCTTGATCAGGCTGCACTCCAACACCAACGCTTCAAACTCGCTGCCGACAACGATGTAATCGAAATTTTCCACCTGCGACACCATCTTTGCCACCTTGGGCGTATGGGAGGACAGGTTGACAAAATAGCTGGAGACACGGTTTTTGAGCAGCTTGGCTTTGCCGACATAAATGATCTCATTCTCT
>JBGUUN010000038.1:0-2441 GCA_045133555.1 Oscillospiraceae bacterium | reverse complement strand
GTCTTCCAACCGAAAAGGAGTTCATTCATGCGCACAAAATTTGATGTAACACGGTATATTGCAATCCTGATTGCGATATTTATGTTTCTTCTGACCGCATGTGACCAAAGCGGAATGCAGTCGCAAGCCGATCAGCAGACATCATCCCACACAACAGACATTTCCACCAGAGAAGTCATATCCGATATAGAAAATAACGGTGAGACCGCTTTGGAAACGGAAACTTCTGAATTGACTGCCGTCCGTATGCGCACTGAATATGAAACCATTGACATCACGGCGCGGTATGCTGCTGACGGGCTGAAGTTCGACCTTTCTGCATCGCGAATCATCGGAGATACGGTGTACATCAAATCTGCCGTGATTCCGGACGGGATAGAGGCGCACGCATATTATTACGGTTTTGATGCCGACGGAAATCTGACAGATACACCATTGACCGTGCCCCTGCCGCGAAAGTCTGACACAGAGATTCTGATGTGGGATCAACTGGAGGACGGTCGGTTTGTCATCGGGTACAAGGATACCGAAAGGGAGCAATTTTCCAAAAGAGATCGGTATCTTGCAATTATGGAACAGGACGGTACCGTGACAAAATCACTTTATATCGGTAATCATTTGGAATTCCAGCATTTGTCGGTATTTGAGAAAACCACACAATACGGTGATCATAAGGTATATATTTTTGCGGGAGTCCAGGACGGATATCTGCGATGCTTTGATGAACGCCTGAACGAGCGCGTCTGTGGTATCAGTCGGGATGTGCATCTCTCCGGAGTTCTTGACAATGAATGGTTTTCTATCGGCAGTGTTGCGGCAGGAAGACAGCGTATACACCTGACAACCGGTGAAATCAAAGATGCGCCGCTCCGTGTGCCGGAAGAATATGGATTCGGTATCATCCAATATGGCGCAGACGGTGAACTGTACTTAATCGATCAGAATGGTATTTTCCATTATCGGGAAGAGGGTCGTCTGGATTCTATTCTGAATTATATAGACACCGGATGCCGGTATCTGATGAACGACGATAAAATATTTCGGATCATCAATCAGAATGCAATCTACCTGCTCGATCGGAATTTCAACAAAAACAGTTTGACCCTGTATCGGATGACACGTGTTTTGGATGATACTCCGGCACAGACCATACGGATTACTTCGCTTACTACAGCAAATGACGGAAAACGATGGCTGACCAATGCAATCTCCGAATTTAACCGCTTGTATCCGGAATATCATGCCGAACTGACATTTGCCGATCCGATCTACGATGACATTTATACAGTCAATGAGGCTTGTGCCCGCTATCTCGATGAAATGCTGTTGTACGGCGATCATCCCGATCTGCTGATCAATGCTTTTGACCCGCAGATTACGATGCCGCATTACGACAAGGGAATTTTTCTTGATTTGTATACCATGCTGGATCAACCCTTGCTTGAAAGTGTTGATAATGCGCTCGGATATCAAGAGAAATTGTATCAGGTACCGCTGATGATGCAGCTGGACACTTTTGCTGCTTCCAGTGAAATTTCAGACGGGGGTCTGACTTATGAAGCATTCTTCCGGGCGCTCGAATCCTTGCAGGCGGGACAGGTTCTGACAGACGATATCAATCGAAGTCTGTATGAAAATGCGCTTATGGATTTCCTGGATATGAACACGAAGACCGCGAATTACGACAGTGACGGCTTCCGGAATGTTCTGCGGTATCTGTATCCGATACGCATGGGTGAAGATGATTATACCGACCAGCGCGCAGGCGGGATTTCCTACGGTTCCATGCTGACATCGGACGGATGGTTCGGGGCACAGGATACCTATTGGACACGCAACGGAACGGTTGGCGCGGCACTTGCATCGGGAGATATGAAATTCCTTTCGGTCAATTTCAGGACATTGGATGTATACAGCATCATCCGACTTCTGTTCGGTGATACGTCGTTTTCTCTCTGCGGGTATCCCTCAATGGGTGTCGGCGGAGCACGTATGTCAGCGCTTTGGTCAACCTCGGTCTTTTATGATACGGATGTGCCGGACGGATGTGCACTGCTGTTGAATTATCTTTTGTCGGATGACAAGCAGGTTGATCCCGATCTGTTGACCGATGCGCTTCCGGTGACATCCTCCGGATTGAAAAAAGCGATTGGGCAGTACCAATACACGTATTTTTCCAATACCACGGTCAAAACCGTTTCTGCACGGAATCATCCCGGGTTCATCAATCTGACTCCGGCGGGTGTGTCAGCGGAATATGATCCATCATTTGGTGATGCGGAACATACGGAGGATATGTATACCGTCTACGAAATGACGGATGCAGAATCGAATCAACTGTATGATTTTCTGAACAATTGCAGTATTCATGCCGCAACAGATGCTGTTGTAAAATCGATCATCGAGGAAGAAGCATCCTTCTGGGAAGGAAATGCCCGCTC
>JBGUUN010000037.1:0-7705 GCA_045133555.1 Oscillospiraceae bacterium | reverse complement strand
CCGTCATGTGCGATCTCGCGCTGCAAAAGCAGCACATCGTCCTCGGTCTCGAAGCCGGCGGCTGCCAGACGGGCGATGAGCTTGTCCGACAGATCGCAGAACACCGCGGAAACGGTCGCTTTTTCACTGCCGTGACGGATCATATCCTTGAAGCTGCGGGCACCCAAAACAGCATGGATCGCATCGATCAGGATGGATTTACCCGCACCGGTCTCACCGGTGAATACATTCATACCGTTTTCGAGGATGATATCGGTCTGTTCAATGACCGCAAGATTGCGGATACGAAGTTCTTTGAGCATAGTGATATCCCCGTATCAGCGTAAGAACTGTGCGAGTTCGCGGCAGATGATCTTGGCATCCTCTTCGGTACGCATCAGCACAAAGATGGTATCATCGCCTGCCAGGGTACCGACAACAGCGGTAAGCTCCATGCTGTCGAGTGCGGCACAGGCAGCGTTTGCCATACCGTTACGGCATTTGAGTACAACGGTATTCAGTGCATAATCGATGCCCAGCACCGAATGCGAGAAGATCTCGGTATACGGGCTGGCGTTGGATTTGACCTCCTCGGCAGTACGTTTGACGTAGGTATACACACCCGGCTGGCTCTGGATCTTGATCAGACCCATCTGACGGATGTCACGGGATACGGTCGCCTGAGTGGTGGCAAAGCCGCGTTTTAACAATTCGCGCTGCAGGTCCTCCTGACGGCAGAATTCGTTTTTCTCTATGATTTCAAGCAATGCCTGCTGGCGATCGGATTTAGCCATAATAAATTTCCCCTTTCTCTCAATGAAACTTTTCATTGATGCGTTCATAAAAACCGGTACCGGTCAGATTCATCAAGTCGATACCGACATCGGAAAGTCTGACACGAAGCACATCCCCGCGGTCAAACGGTGCGGATGCGCTGCCGTCGCAGGTGATAAACATGGTACTGCGATTGGATGCTCCCATTTTAATGGTGACTTCACTCTCACGCGGGAACAGGATCGAGCGGTTTGCCAGCGAATGTGCGCAGATCGGAGTGACCGAAAAGCAGGCGATCTCCGGATGGATGATCGGGCCGCCGGCGGAAAGTGCGTATGCGGTGGAGCCGGTCGGTGAGGATACGATCACACCGTCGGCACGGTAGGCGTTGACCTTACCGCCATCGCAGTAGATATCCAGATCAACGATGGTAGAGAGCGCACCGTGTGACACAACGATATCGTTGAGCACCCGATATCTGCTTTCGCTGCCATCGGATTTTTCATGTATGACCTCCAAAAAGCGGCGATGCTCGGTGACATATCCGCCATTTATAAGGTTCTTCAAAAGCGGCAGGCTATCCTGCTCCATACCGGACAAAAAGCCGAGTCTGCCGGCATTGATGCCAAGGATCGGTTTGCCGCAATGCGCGGCGATGTCCGCATATTCGATGATGGTGCCGTCGCCGCCGACCACCATCAAAAGGTCGCAGCTTGGCAGCTTTTCTTCAAGCGTACCGACCTCATAACCGAATTCTTCGCCGTAATCCGAAAAATCGGTCTCGGTGATGACGGTATAACCGCATTCGGAAAGCTGTGCAAACAGATGCGGCAGCAGCGCCGGAACACCGCGTTTATCCATATTCGGGATCAGCATGATCCGATAATCGGAGGTTTGTTTCAATTCACGCGCCCCCTTTTTTGAGCCATATCAGAAATTCCACGTTGCCCTCCGGTCCGAGCACCGGCGAGGTCACAAGTCCCAGCACCTCAAATCCGAGTTCGATCGAGAATGCCTTGATCTCCTCGCAGACGCGAAGACGCACCTTTTGATCGGTGACAACGCCATGTTTATTCAAATGTTCTTTGCCCGCTTCAAACTGCGGCTTGATCAGGCAGACCGCCTGTGCATTTTCGTCGCAAAGGCGATAGATCTGCGGCAGCACATGTTTAAGCGAGATAAAGGACACATCGCTTGCGGCAAAGTGCGGTTTGCCTTTGGTCAGACGCTCTTCTTCCAGATAGCGGATGTTGGTCTGTTCCATACAGCAGACACGGCTGTCGTTTCTCAAAACATCGACCAGCTGATCGGTACCGACATCCACAGCATAGACGTAAGCTGCGCCGTTTTGCAGCATACAGTCGGTAAAGCCGCCGGTGGATGCACCGATATCCATACAGATCCGATCTTTGACATCTATCGAAAACGCCTCAAATGCGGCAGCCAATTTCTCACCGCCGCGGCTGACAAAGCGGATCACGGCATCGCAGGTGATGACATCGGATTCCTTTACCGCCGTACTCGGCTTTTTGCAGACCTTGCCGTTTACTTTCACATTTCCGGCTTCGATCTGTTCCTTGGCCGCCTCACGTCCGGAGAGGATGCCGCGCAAAACAAGTTCTTTGTCCAATCTTTGTCCGGCACTCATACCTGCTCCTCCCCATTGACCCAAGCTTTGATCTGATCTGCAGTCATACCGCAGCGGTACATCTGCTCCTCCACCGTGCCCTGTGCAACATAGCCGTTTTCAACCGCACGGAGATGGAATTTGCCGCGATATCCGTTTGCGGTCAGTCGGTCGCTGCACTGCATACCGATACCGCCCACGCGGATACCCTCCTCCGCAAAATAGACCTCATCGTACTCTGCCATTTTCTGCAGCACCGCTTCCGGGATCGGACTGATCCGCTTGATGCGCAGCAGATCCGCATCGGCACCGATGCAGTTTACAAACATTCTGCCGTAGCTGCAGAGCAATTTTTTGTTTTTCCGTTCACCGGCATAATAAACATGATCGAAATCTTCGGCAGCGACCGGAAGTTTTACTTCATATACCGGCTGTTTTCCGCGCGGATAGCGCACCGAAACCACACCCGGCAGTTTTGCAGCTGCGGCGATCAGATGCTCTTTTAATTCCGCATAATCGATCGGTGCAAGCTGGGTGACATTCGGGATGGTGGACAGCAGCGAAACATCGAAAAGTCCCTGATGGGTCTCACCGTCCGCACCGACAAAGCCCGCACGGTCCACACAAAGCACCATACGGCAGGCATTTCTTGCACAGTCATTGAGCAGCTGATCGTATGCGCGCTGTAAGAAGGACGAATACACCGCAAACACCGGCATCAGTCCGCGGCTTGTCAGTCCGCCCGCAAAGGTGACAGCATGTGCTTCGGCGATACCGACATCGAAAAAGCGTTTCGGGAAACGCAGTGCAAACGGGGTAAGACCGGTGCCGTCGGTCATTGCGGCGGTGATGGCGACCATATTCTTGCGTTTTTCCGCAAGATCGGTCAGGATACGGCCCATCTCACAGGAGAAATTATCCGCATCGGTGTTGCAGTCGCCCTGCCAGAAATTGAATTTTGACACGCCGTGATACAGATGCGGATCGCATTCCGCAGGCGCGTAGCCTTTTCCCTTTTTGGTGCTGACATGGATGACCACCGGACGTTTTAAGTCCCTTGCCTGCTTGAACACTTCGATCAGCAGCGGCAGGTCATGTCCGTCGATCGGACCGAGGTAGGTAAAGCCCATATCCTCAAAAAAGGTATCCGGATAGATAAAGGATTTCAGAGAAGTTTTTGCACGGGAAAGGAAGTTTGCCGTCATCTGCGAGAGGGTACGTCCGTTTCGCAGTTTATCTCCGACATCCTGTTTTAATGCATTATACACCCTGCCGGAGCGCAGCTTGGTCAGATAACCCGCAAACGCACCGACATTTTTCGAGATGGACATCTCGTTATGATTGAGTACCACGATCAGGCGGGTACCGCTTTTTCCGGCATTATTGAGTGCTTCGTATGCTTCACCGCCGGTCAAAGAGCCGTCTCCGATGACCGCGATGGCGGTATGCGGATCGCCTTTCAAGCGATTGGCACAGGCGGCACCGAGTGCTGCCGAGATCGAGGTAGAGCAATGGCCCGCAACAAAGCAGTCATGCATGCTCTCCTGCGGCTTCGGATAGCCCGAAAGCCCGTTTTCCATCCGCAAACGCGCAAAGCCTTCCTTTCTGCCGGTTAAGAGCTTATGGGTGTAGGACTGATGCCCGACATCCCAAAAGATCGGATCAAACGGAGAATGAAAGACTTTATGCAATGCGACGGTCAATTCGATAACGCCTAAATTACTCGCAAGATGACCGCCGGTCTTGGACACGCTGCGGATCAGAAAATCTCTGAT
This sequence comes from Oscillospiraceae bacterium, assembly GCA_045133555.1. GTDB lineage: Bacteria > Bacillota > Clostridia > Oscillospirales > Ruminococcaceae > JAHHTP01. The sequence goes on along the minus strand of JBGUUN010000037.1, from coordinate 3,550 downwards.
CTCGCCGCACAGCCGGATGAGTTTCTTCTCATCCAGGTCCTTTAAGTCCGCCGGCGAATCGATGCGGTTTAATATCTGATATCGTTTCAAAAAAGACACCGTCCTTTACTTACCCATCGGCAGCAGCATTGCGATCATGATGCCAAGCGAAGCGCCGACCAGCACCTGCAGAGGGGTATGTCCCAGATATTCTTTATAGCGATTCTTTTTCAGTTTCAGTTCTTCTGTAATGCTCTTGCCGACCGTATAGGTCTTTTTCTCCTGATCTTTCCGCAGCAGGATATTGAGCATCTTTGCGTGCATGCCCGCCTGACGGCGCACACCCATCGCATCATACATGGTGATCAGCGCAACGATCGCACCGATCGCAAAGATCGGAGATTCAAAGCCGACGGTACGCACCAATGCGATGGTCATACCGCAGACCGTTGCGGAATGGGCACTCGGCATACCGCCCGCACCGAACAGACGCTCCGGATTGAAGGTCTTGTAGCGGATGGCGTGCAAAATGGTCTTGATGACCTGTGCGGTGGTCCAGCTTAAAACCGCGCAGTTGAGCACATAATTGCCTGTAATCGTGGAAAGTACCTGCATGAATATTTCCCCCATCAATGATCGCGCTGCAGCAGCGATTCGGTCAGTTCTCTTAAAAACGTCGTATCTTCAAACGTATCCAATGCCTGCAATGCAAGTGCGGTATGTTCTTTTGCCTTTTCCTTCGCGCCTTCCAAACCGAACACGCTGGTATAGGTCTTTTTATCGTTTACCGAGTCGGAGCCGATCGGTTTGCCAAGCTTGCTCTCATCGCCGATGACATCCAGAATGTCATCCACGATCTGGAATGCCTGTCCCAGATGTGCGGCAAAATCCTCCGCCGCTTTGACTTTAATCTCATCACCGCCGCCCAAAATAACACCCATGGTGCAGGCAGCTTTGATCAGCGCACCGGTTTTTAAGCGATCGGTTTCAAACAGACGCTCGGTGGTAAACGGGATGGAACCGTCCTCCATGCCGAGGTCGATCACCTGACCGCCGACCATACCGTGTTTGCCGGAAAATGCGGCAAGGCGGTTTGCGGCACGCAGTGCGCGTTTTGCATCCAGTCCCGAATCGAGCACCGCATCGTCACTCATGACATCGAATGCCTCGATCAAAAGGGCGTCACCCGCCAAAAGTGCGGTGGCTTCGTCAAACTGTTTATGGCAGGAAGGTCTGCCGCGGCGCAGGTCGTCATCGTCCATGCAAGGCAGATCGTCATGGATCAGCGAACTGGTGTGGATCATCTCGATCGCCGATGCAAACGGCAACGCAAGTTTGACATCACCGCCGCAGATACGGCAAAATTCCAGCACCAAAACCGGACGGATGCGTTTGCCGCCCGCAGATGCGGAATAAAGCATTGCGTCGAGCACGATGCGATAGGTCTCGCTTTTTGGTGCAAGATACCGCTCCATTGCCTCATCCACCATCGCAATATACGACTGCATTCTCTCTTTACAGATCTGCTGCATGACAAAAAACTCCCCCTTAACCGATCTTCATTTCTTCTATCTTAAGCTTTGCCTCATTTAATATACGGCTGCATTCTTTGACAAGCGTAACACCTTTCGCATACTGCTCCATCGCTTCTTCCAGCGAAAGATTTCCGGATTCGAGGTTTGCTGCGATCTTTTCCAGCTGCAGCATCGCTTCTTCGATTTTCATTTAAGCTTCTCCCTCCTGTGCCGATACCGAAAGGGTCACCGCTCTTGCGGCACCGTCGGCAAAACGGATCATCAGCTCATCGCCGATCTCGATCTTATGCACCGAGTCGACCACCGACTGTCCGTGCATGGTTATGGAATATCCGCGGGTCAAAACCGCAAGCGGCGAAAGCGATTCGAGTTTGATCGCCTGCTGCTTCATGCCGTTTTCCAGCGAATCGATATATCGTTTCATCGACGTTTGCATCCGATTGGATACAAGCGTCAGTTCATTTTCGTTTTTCTGAAGCTTCCCTTCCGGAGAAGCTGCGTTTAATCTTGCATACGCAAGTTTTACGGCATCGCTCTTTCTGCGATAGCTCTCACGGATGCTTTGTCCGATCCTGCGGTAAGCGGTTTTGACCGCCGCAGCGATCTCCTCGATCTGCGGGGTAGCAAGCTCCGCCGCAGCCGACGGTGTCGGTGCACGCAGATCCGCCACAAAATCGGCGATGGTAAAATCGATCTCATGTCCGACCGCCGAAATGACCGGAACGCTGCAGGCATAGATCGCCCTTGCGACCGCCTCATCGTTAAAGCACCAAAGGTCCTCCGCAGAACCGCCGCCGCGTCCGACGATCAGCACATCCAGCGTTTCATCCGCGTTTGCCGCCATGATGCTTCTTACGATCGACTGCGGTGCGGTATCACCCTGCACCAATGCCTCATAAAGGCGCACGGTACAAAGCGGGTAACGGCGTTTGAGGATATTTAAGATATCCTGCAATGCGGCACCCGTTTTGGAAGTGACAACGCCGATGGTCTGCGGAAAGGCAGGGATCGGGCGTTTATGTGCCGGGTCGAACAAGCCCTCTCCCGACAGTTTTTCTTTGAGCTGTTCAAAAGCAAGCTGTAAGTCACCCTGTCCGTGAGGATGCATCTCGGTACACGAAAGGGTCAGGCTGCCGTCCTTTTCATACAGCGAAACGCTGCCCACCACGATCAGCTTCATGCCCTGGGTCGGTGCAAAGCGCACCTTTGCCGCTGCGGCACGGAACATGATGCAGCGGATCGAGGCATTCTCATCCTTTAAGGTAAAGTAGAAATGTCCCGACTTATGATGGGTGAAATTGGACAGCTCACCGACGACGGTAAGCCCGCGCAGATTCTCGTCCTGACGCAGTCTTTCCTTGACATAGGCTTGGATCTCGCTGACCGAGACCACTTTTGGCGATACGTCCTCCATGGGATCACGCCTGCTCGCTGTTGTTCAAGCCGCGGTTTAAGTTGCCGAGCAAGCCGTTGACGAATTTGATGTCCTCGGTGTAGCCGTATGCGCTGACCAGCAGCACAGCCTCACTGATCGCAACATCGTTGCTGACGTTATCGCAGTAAAGGATCTCATATACGGCAAGGCGCAGGATCGCTAAGGATACTTTGGAAATACGGGAAAGGGTCCATTTGATCAGATAGCGGGAGATCAGCGCATCGATCTCCTCACGGTGCTGCTCAACGCCGTTTACATACTCCAAAACGGTGTCGTTGACGGTAAACAGTTCGCAGTCCTCTGCCATCTCAACGGTCTGCTCCAAGGTCAGATCGGTCTGGAACATTCTCTCAAAGCTCAGTAAAAATGCAGCTTCGCGGATCTCGTGTCTGGTCATATTGCTCATAACTTTATACCTTCCTTTATCTTTGCGGGCAGCGTATCGCATACGCCGTCCGATGGGATTCTTCTCGTAGCCTCATTATACCACAGGATTATGAATATTACAACCCTTTTCGGGTTTTATGCAATTTTTGCGATATAAAAAAAGCAGGTGTACCGCAATCGGAAAACAGCCTGCTCTCATATGATCTACGGTATT
>JBGUUN010000036.1:0-4845 GCA_045133555.1 Oscillospiraceae bacterium | reverse complement strand
CCGGTCTTAAATACATCTCCCACATTTAAGTTCATTTTGTCCATACTATGTAACCTTTCTCTAACAGGCTTACAGCCTCTTTGATGGCAGGTCAACTCATATATCGATTATTCGGAGAGCATTGCTTCCTCAAACCGTTCGATATTGGCATACTGCGTAAACGGGATCTCCTGGTTTAATAAAAATCCGATCAGGCTTGCCTCATGGGAATAGATCGAAACCGCAAAGGAAACCAAATCTTTCCGATAATACAAATCCAGCAGATTTTTCAGCTGCGGCACCTGCTGCGATTTTTCCGCAGCTTGATCCAACATCGTCTGCAGCTGTTTGGCATACAGCAATGCGCTCTCAGCCTTCGCAGAGAAGCACGCTTCGATGATGTTCTGATACAGCACCTTCGCTTCTTCATATAAGCCGCTATACACGGTCTTGGCCGGTAATTTCTGCTGCGGTTCTTCCTCAAAAGACGATACGAATTCGTTGGTCTGGGTGATCAGTTCCCGACAAAGACGTTTGAGGATTTGCGGGTCTGCGGTTTTGGTGATTGCCGCAGCACATTCCGCATAACAGTCCGGAACGACCGGCAGCGCCAATACCTCTTCCTTCATGGAAGCACATCCGCCCTGCAGATAGCTGTCATTCCATAAAAGCAGCGCATAGGATACCCGCTCCAAAAGATCGGCTGCAAGCATTGCCATATCCTTTCCTTCCTCGTAGAAAGAGAAGTAAAGCTCCTTACAACGCAGCATGATGGCTTTCAGATATTTCTCTTTATCGATCGACTGCGCCGCTTTTTCTTTCATCTGTGCAAAGCCGTCGCGCTCCTCCTCACCGTAAGCATATACGATCTGACCGCCAAGCAGCTTGACCACATCTCTGCGGTCGCCTTTGCAGCATTGCAGCAAATCTGCCGCACTCATAGCCTCCAGCAGTACTGCCGTTCCTTTGATCAAAAAAGTACTGCCGAATGTCCAACCGCGTTCGGTACGCGGTACGTAATAATATCTTTGGGAAGCACCGGCTTCTCCGTAATCAACAATCAATCCGATGTCGCCGCGGAACTCGGTTTCTGCTTTTGCAATAAGAATTTCTAAGATACGATTCTTATCCATTACGTTTCATCCTTTCCGATTTCCAAATTCTGATTCTACACCATTTATAGCATACCACATTTGAGGGTAAATTGTCAAGATGATAATTTCACTTCTCTGCTGTAGGGAAAAACCTGTTTTCAAACTGTTTTTTTGTGGCAACATGTCTTTTCACTGTTCTAAATTTCATTTTTATATGCAGATGCTCCGATTCAGGTCAAATCCTTCCAATAAATCAACTCATCCGCATCCTGCTCCGGCGGTAAAAACGCACCGGCAAGATGATAACCGAGCTTTTCATAAAAATGCTTTGCCGTTTCATCTGCTTGCGTGGAAAGCATGACATACCGGTATCCTGCCGCAAGCATATCCTGTTCCAAACGCTGCATCATTGCTTTTCCGTGCCCCTGCAGCTGATAGGCTTCGTCGATATAAAGCAGATCGACAAACGGAATACTCTGCCAGAACATACTGTATCGCAATACACCCAAAATCCTTGTACCGTCAGACAATGCATAGACCATCCCCTGCTGCAGACAAAGTTCCAATCGGTCTTTGGCAATATGTCGGTCGTAGCACATGACCTGCAAAATATCCTGCTCACTCGCCGTAAAAATACGCATACTATATTCCTCCGTTTTCTTTGCTTTTTTTATTGTAGCACATTTTCGTTCTTTTTTCCACCGAATCTCACAAACAACCCGTATTTTCCTCTTTTCAAAACCGGAAGAATGTGCTATAATGCTGTTGTAAAATAACACCCAAAGGAAGAAGCCCTATGAACTTACATCAATACGATCACGCTTTACGTTCGCTTGTCATATTCCGCGGTATTCTGCACAACCCTGTCATCAAAGCATTATCCGCATTGCTTGCCGACCTCAATCACGATCCGATCGATCAAGGCAAAGCTATCTCGGATTATGCGGCTTTCGCATCCGAATTGTTCTGCGCAAACGAGAACTTCTCCGAGCTGCTGCTCAACCTCATTTTGGAAGATGAAAACTTCTATATGCTCAAATGCGCACAGGATAAGCCGATCTCCGAAAACTTAAAGCAGGCATTATATGCCGAGCTGTCGCTGCTGCAGGAGATCTCCCGCATCGATCCGAACGACATCCGCAAAGTTATCGGCTACGACGGCTATCTTGCATGCTGGGAAACCGCAGAGTACGATTTCATTGCGGTATACAACCGCCGCATGCAGCTTATCCATATCAACGGCTACGGTATCTTTGCAAAATATAATGCCTTCATCCTCAAAAACGGTGCGCTTACCCCGGTCAAATATCCGGATACCGTCTGTCTGGCAGAGCTTTCCGGTTATGAAAGAGAACACAAACTCGTCATGGACAATACCATTGCACTGCTGGAAGGAAAACCGGCGGCCAATACCCTGCTGTATGGCGATGCTGGTACCGGCAAATCCTCCACCATCAAGGCGGTGGCAAATGCATGTTATGAAAAAGGTTTACGTCTGATCGAGCTGACCAAAGAGCAGCTGCATGAGATACCGATGCTGCTTGACAGCCTGTCTGTAAACCCGCTCAAATTCATCTTATTCATCGATGACCTTTCCTTCTCCGGAGATGACAATGACTTTGCCGCACTCAAAGCGATTTTGGAAGGCTCCGTTTCTGCCAAGACCCGCAACCTTGCAATCTACGTCACCTCCAACCGCAGACATCTGGTCAAGGAGAGTTTCTCCGCACGCCAGGGCGACGATGTTCATGCCAGTGACACCCGTGAGGAGCTGCTTTCCCTCTCGGACCGTTTCGGTCTTACCGTTACCTTCTCCAAACCGGATAAGAAACATTACGATGAGATCGTTATGAATCTTGCGGAATACCACGGTGTGACCATGGAGAAAAACGAGCTGCTGATCAAAGCCAATGCTTTTGCACTGCGTAAGAGCGGTTATTCTCCGCGTACCGCAAAACAATTCATCGAATCTATGCGTACCAAACAGGAAGCATAACAAAAACTCCCGCTATCATACGATAACGGGAGTTTGATTTTTTAGGAAACGGTGTACTCGGTAACCTCAACGGATTCCAATACAACATCCTCTAACGGTTTGTCATTTGCACCGACGGAAACCTCTGCGATCGCATCAACAACATCCATACCGGAAATTACCTGACCGAATACGGTGTAGCCGCCGTCTAACCACGGAGCGCCGCCGTACTGCTGATACAGTTCTTTCTGCTGATCGGTGAAGGTATAGCCGTAGTTCTCATACATTTTGATCTGCCCCTCGGATAAGGTGTCTTTCTGTACGATATAGAACTGGCTGCCGTTGGAAACAGCGGTACCGCTGTTTGCCATACATAAAGCACCGCGCAGATTGAATGCATTTTCAGCGATCTCCAATTCAAACGGTTCACCCCAGATGCTCTCGCCGCCGTAACCGGTACCGGTCGGGTCACCGGTCTGGATCATAAACTGCTCGATAACACGGTGGAAGATGATACCGTCATAGTATCCGTTTTCCGCATGGGTCAGAAAGTTTTCAACTGCTTTCGGAGCTGCATCTTCAAAGAAGCATACCGAGATATCACCCATGCTGGTATGCAAAATTGCAATGGTATCGCCGGCTTTCGGCTCGACCAGATTTAATACTTCATCGGATTTACCGCAGCCGGTAAACATCGAAACACAAACTAAAATTGCTGCCATAACGCTCAGCCATTTCATAACTTTTTTCATATTCATTTCCTCTCTCATTCTTTGGTATAAGTCGAAAGCTCTGCCTTCACAATATAAAGATCCTCAGCCGGTTTGACCGAATCTTCTTCCAATTCCGCATTGGTCAGGATATCATCCACGACTTCAAGGCCCTCATACACCTGTGCAAACACGGTAAAACAGCCGGAATACTGGATCAGTCCGCCCATCTCGCGGTATGCTTCGATCAGTTTATCCGGATAATCGGTCTCTTTCATTTGCGTGATGACCGATTCATCCGCCGGTTTGGTTCCGATGATAAAGAAGCGGCTGTCGGAATCGGTATATCTGCTGTTCAAACCGCTGACCTCCTGATATGCGGATACCGCACCGGAGAAATGCCAAAGATTCTGATGTACCTCAATCGGGACATCCTTACCGTTTTCGGTCATGACCCTGCCATGGGTATCGGTGGTCTCATCCTCTCCGGTATGGATCGTGCCTGCGGTGCGATCCACCGTGACGATCTTTCTGCCATCATAGAATCCCGCTTCGATCAGGGTCTTGAAATGAGCTACCGTCTGCGGCGTCTCCTCGGTAAACAGCATCATTTTGATCGTACCGTAATTGGTCTCAAAAATTGCAATATCCTGACCCTCTTTCGGCGGTTCAAGCTGCACGAGCTCCATATCCTCCTCGGTATACGGCGGCTCAGCGGGAACACATCCTGCAAACAAAAATGCGCTCAAAAGTAGACATAACACTGTCACTCCGATGCGCTTGCCCTTTCGGACAATTCTATGATTCATTTAATCATCCTTTCTTAAAAAGGTTTATTTTCCGCAAATAGTATTGTATCACATTTTTCGATAGAAAACAACCTATGGATTGTAAACGTTTCTTGAAATCTGAAAAATAGAAAGCCCTCATACTTTCGTATGAGGGCTTTTGGCTGGGGTGGAAAGATTCGAACTTTCGGAATGACGGAGTCAGAGTCCGTTGCCTTACCGCTTGGCGACACCCCAATATTTTTTGTCGTTTTCCCGACTGCTTGATTATTATAGCATAACCAAAGACTTTTGTCAAC
>JBGUUN010000035.1:0-2848 GCA_045133555.1 Oscillospiraceae bacterium | reverse complement strand
ACAGCGGATGCCGCCACCATATTCGAAATATCGCCCGCAGATGCCGCAAAGGTCTTGTAGATAAAGACATTTAAGTACATATTCTCTACCACCCATGCGATCTGTCCCATTAAGCTGAATATCGTCAGCGCCAACCAGAATCTGCGATCGTTTTTTATCTGTTCCATTCTTTTACCGCTTTCTCACCGTATTCTTTTAACATTGCCACATATGCCAAATAGCGTTCCAGCGGTACATCCGGCGGCGTCTGATGGTCAACGCTCGGAATATATCCGCCCGTTTTCATGATCGGCAGCAGACGCTCAAACTCCGCACGCATCGCTTCTTCGCTTTGGCGCATGGTCATCTTATCAAAGCCGCCGATGAATAAGAAATTCGGATGTTTCTCACGCAGTACATTCAAATCCACGCCTGCCTGACGCTCCAGCGGCAGCACACCCTCTACCCCCACGCGCTCCAGCCACGGGATCATCTCGGATACATCGCCGTCGGTATCCACGATCACCTTGGTGCCGCGTTCACGGATGAATGCGGTGACCTTTCGGTAATACGGTGCCAAAAACTCCTCAAAGCATTCTTCCGACAGCATCGGACCTTTATTATAGCTCATATCCTCCGCAATGGTCATAAAGTCCGGAGTCAGAATGGCATAGATCTTCTCCATTGCTTTTAACTGATATGCCGCAAGATCGTCCAAGATACGGTGATATAATTCCGGATAGTCATAGAAGGAATAGAAGTGGTTTTCGATACCGAACAGGGTACGCGGAAACCAGAATCCGCCCTCCATGGAAAACCATATCGCATAGTCGCCGCGGTCATGTCCTTCCTTTAACTGCCGCATCTGCTCAAGCTGCGCATCGATCCCATGCTCCGGGAACAGATACGGTTTGATGCGCTCATAATCCGCCTCATCATACATGATCGGTGCACCGTGCGATGCCGGTTTCGGACATTCCGGTGCGGTATGCGGAAACCAGAACTGATGATGCTGATCCAGATGCAAATACGGTGCGATCTCACCCCAGTCAAGATCAGCCGGCAGCCCCTGCCCTCTCCAAGCCTCGATGGTCTCACCCCACCAGGATGCCCATTCGATCGCCGGCAGACGGTCATCCGGCTTTTCAAAATTCAAAACCGCCAAAACGCGTTCTCTGTTGGTCATAATAATAGCCTCCCCATTCGCCTTTGCTTTTCTTTCATTGTAGCACAAAATCCATTGATGTGCAATACAAAAAGGCATCCGAAACGGATGCCTTTTGAAGATCGGATTATTTCTTCGATGTGTCTTTTACGATCTTGCCGAGTGCAAACAATGCGATAACGTTCGGCAGTACCATTAAGTAGTTGAAGAAGTCGGTCAGCTCCCAAACCAGATCAGAATGCAGAATGGAGCCTAAGAAGATGAATGCCAGTGCGATCACGGTGTAAACAACGGTGGATTTTTTACCGAACAGGTAGTTGGCATTGATCTTACCGAACAGGTTCCAGCTTAAAATGGTGGAGAATGCAAAGAAGAATAAGCAGACTGCAATGAAGATAGAGCCGAGTTTATCGCCCATAACGCTGCCGAATGCAAGCTGAGCCATGTTGGTCTTGTCAACGCCTGCTGCCGGACCCATTGCCAGTACACCACCCTCGGTGTATAAGGTGGAGATAACGACCAGTGCGGTCATGGTCAGTACGATGAAGGTATCGATGAATACGCCGACCATAGCAACAACACCCTGATCGTGCGGTTTCTCAACCTCTGCCAGTGCATGTGCATGCGGAGTAGAACCCATACCTGCTTCGTTGGAGAATAAACCACGTTTTGCACCCTGGCTGATTGCAGCTTTGATGGTTGCACCGAATGCACCACCGGCTAAAGCCTGCGGAACGAATGCGTATTTGAAGATCATGCCGAAGGTTTCCGGGATCACTTTGATGTTGACTGCTAAGATCACCAGACCGCCGATCAGGTATAAAACAGCCATGATCGGAACCAGTTTCTCGGTAACGGAAGCCAGACGTTTGACACCGCCTAAGAAGATGATCGCTGCGAATGCGACTACAACCAGACCCATTACCCATACCGGAATACCGAATGCGGTGTTACAGGTGGAAGCAACCGAGTTGGACTGTACCATGCAGCCCATGAAGCCGAGCGCTAAGGTACAAGCAACCGCAAAGAAAGCTGCTAAGAATTTACCGAATTTACCGGTGAATGCTTTTTTGATGTAGTATACCGGACCGCCGTCTACGTTGCCGTTTGCGTCTTTCACACGGGTTTCCTGCGCTAAAACTGCCTCAGCGTAGATGGTTGCCATACCTAAGAATGCGATGACCCACATCCAGAAGATCGCACCCGGGCCGCCGACCAAGATCGCACCGCAGGCACCGACGATGTTACCGGTACCGACCTGTGCAGCGATTGCTGCGGTCAGAGCCTGGAAAGAGCTGATGCCGCCTTTGCCGTCTTTCTTTAAGCCGCCGAACATACGCTTCATGCCTTCGCCGAAGCAACGTACCTGTACAAAGCGGGTCTTAACTGTGAAGAACAGACCTGCGCCAAGAAGCAGGATGATGAGGACATAGTCCGAGAGATACGCGTTGATGGTTTGAACGATTTTGAGTAACGCTTCCATTTCTTGTTTCCTCCAAAAAATAAAAAATGCTTACACAGGAGCCCCTAACCTGTATAAGCCATTCGGGAAAACAAAGCAAGCACCTCCGCAAATCCAATGGGAGATGTGTATTTTTTGCTCTGTCCTTTTGCCTGAGAGATTTGCACGTTAAGTGCTTTCACCTTCGGCACCCGATGACCGGGATTCTCCAGAGAGCCATCCGCTTACAGTCTTTCCTTAGC
>JBGUUN010000034.1:0-13419 GCA_045133555.1 Oscillospiraceae bacterium | reverse complement strand
GCAATGATCGGATCGATATCGCCGTTTTCCTCCGCCCATTGCTGCACAAACAGTCGATTGGACAGCAGCTCCTCACAAGCCGCTACAAATCCGGCATCCTCGGATTTATGATACATCGGATAGTTTAACAGCTCATCCGTCCATCCTGCATGAAAGTTCGGTCGGATAAAATAGATCTCACCCAAAGTACCGTCCTTTTTGATCTCACGCACCAGACGTCCGATGCCTTTATCGTTCCACGGCGTCTGCCACGGTACAGCAGAATAACCGACAAATGCCAGCACCAACATACGGTCGGTCTGCTTGCTGTAAAAGAACGCCATACGCTGATGGTAAAATCCGTACTCCTCACCGGTAAAGGTATGGGTCACACCCTTATAATCCACGATCTCGCAAGCCGGGATCTTATATTTTCCGAATGAGATCTGTTTTTTATCCCAATGCATACAGTCTGCAGAGGAAGCAAGAACGCATTCCCCTGCACCGGTATGTTCGCTAAACGGATTGGAAAGATACTGTACATAGAATCTTCCGTCAAAATAAGCCATATCCGCTGCATGCTTATAGGTGTTGGTGGTACCGTCATCCAGATTCGGATCGGATGCATTCGCACGTGCGATCTGATAGCATTTGACACCGAATGCCGGAGGAATGCGCCCATCATGCAGATCGGGATCCGGAAAACGGGCGCCGAGATAACGCGGTAATTTTTCCGTCATCTTTTCATTCTCCCCAAAAATATCACTGAACCTGCTCGCCCCAGAGTAAGCTTACCGCATCACTCGGCATTGCAAGATCACCGCGCGGAGAAAGGGTCACACTGCCGACCTTCGGACCGTCTGCCATACAGCTGCGTTTGAACTGCTGGTTGAAGAAACGGCGCATAAAGGTTGCAAGCCAATGCAGGATGGTCTTTTCATCGTACGCATCACCGTATACATACTGTGTTAAGCGTTTGATCTTCGCAGGATCATAGCCGCGGCGTACCAGACCGTAGAGATAAAAGTCATGCAGCTCGTACGGACCGACCAGATCTTCGGTGATCTGTGCGATCACACCGTCTTTTGCCGGTAAAAGCTCCGGAGATACCGGGGTATCCAGAATATCGTAAAGTACCTTGGAAAGCTCTTTATCTGAATAGGTATCCGCATAATATTTGACAACATAACGGATCAAGGTTTTCGGAACGGATGCATTGACTGCATACATCGACATATGGTCGCCGTTATAGGTAGCCCAGCCGAGTGCAAGCTCGGATAAGTCACCGGTACCGACTACCAAGCCGCCGCACTGGTTTGCGATATCCATCAAGATCTGGGTACGCTCACGTGCCTGTGCATTTTCAAATACAACGTTATGGTTATCGTAATCGTGTCCGATATCCCTAAAGTGCTGAGAAACAGACTCCTTGATATCGATGGTGCGCAGGGTAACACCCAGACGCTCACACATGAGTTCCGCATTGCCTTTGGTGCGTGCGGTGGTACCGAAGCACGGCATGGTAACAGCGACAATATCCTTACGGTCACGGCCGAGTGCATCCATTGCATGCGCCATAACCAGCAGTGCCAGACAGGAATCCAGACCTCCGGAAATACCGACAACGACCGATTTCGAATAGGTGTGGATGATACGTTTCTGCAAGCCCTTGGACTGCATCGAAAGGATCGCTTCACAGCGTTCGGTACGAAGTGCATCGTTCTGCGGTACAAACGGATTAGCCGGGTAGAAACGGGTCAGTTTGGTTTCGCAAAGCGGCAGGGAGAACGGATGGACCGCATAATCCAAAGCATCCGCTTCTTCGTACAGTTCATTCTTTCTGCGATCGAACATCAGCTGTTTTACATCGATCTCAGAGCAGGTCAGTCCGCTTTCAAACAAAGCACTTTCCGCAAGCAGCGTGCCGTTTTCGGCAATCAGTTTCTGAGCACCGAATACCAGATCGGTGGTGGATTCACCGTCACCGGCTTCTGCGCTGACATAACCGCAGAAGAGTTTTGCAGACTGCATTTCGACCATCTTTCTGCGATAATCCGCTTTGCCGACCGACTCACAGGTCGCTGACAGATGTGCCATCACGGTAGCACCCGCAGCGGTATGCATGATGCTCGGTGCAGCGGCAGACCACAGATCTTCACCGATCTCACAGCCGAACACAAACTCCGGCAGCTCATCACAGGCAAACAGCTGATTCACACCGAAGCAGGTCGGCTGATTCAGACACTCTACGGTATCGATCGCAGCATACAGATCACCTGCGGCAAAGAAACGCTTCTGCGCATTCGGCAATTTACATTTCGGCACAAGACCCATGACAACGCCATGATAAACGACCGCAGCCACATTATATACTTTGCTGCGATAGCGGTACGGCAGACCGACTACTACCAGCATATCATATTCCTTGCTTGCATTTGCAACTGCTTCCAGAGCTTTCTTTGCTCCCTCCAATAAAACGCTGTGTAAATAAAGATCACCGCAGGTAGAACCGGTTAAACCCAGTTCCGGGAATACCAACAGTTTAACACCGTTTTTTGCAGCCTCTGCCATCTGTGCAATGGTCTGAGCAGCGTTATATGCGGTATCGGCAACACGGATCACCGGAGTCGCTGCCGCTACTTTGACAAAACCGTCTTTCATCTATCTTCCTCCAACTGTAAAAAGCGGATGCAAGCGCAGTTTTACGCATTGCATCCGCTTAAATTTCTTATACTTCCTGCAGGTTTAAGATCGCCTGAGCAAAGATCTTGGCATTGAGTACCAGTTCTTCAATCTCAACAAACTCATCCGGACCGTGCATATGATGGTCTGCGGCACCCGGGAATTCAGCGCCGAATGCAACGCCGCCCTCCTCGTGATGAACGTAGGTACCGCCGCCGATGGCAACGCAATAAGCCTCGTTGCCGGTCTCCTCATGATAGGTACGCAGCAGAGTCTGCACAAATGCCCCCTCTTCCGGCGTCTCATGCGGTTCACTGCCGCGGGATGCGGTCAGTTCAAACTGCTCTGCGGCAAGTGCTGCACCGATGCGCTCTTTGACCTCCGGTACCGAAGTACATACCGGGAAACGAATATCGCATTTGCCTGCAGCTTTTCCGTTCTCCAGCGAGAATACCGAGAATGCACAGGTCAGTGCACCGGATTTTTCGTCTTTGATATCCAGATTAACACCCTCACCGTTGACTTTTCCGTGCGGGAACAGTCTGCACAATGCGGATACGGTCTCTTTTTCGTCTGCATTGGCAAGCGGCAATGCACTTAAATATGCGATCATTCCGGTTACGGCATTGATACCCTCATCCGGAGTGGAAGCGTGTGCACTGGTACCCTTGAAGCTGATCTCAACACCGCCGTCAACTGCAGCAGCTGCTGCTTTCACACCGCATGGCAGTGCATGATAATACGATTCTGCCTCTGCAGCGTTCATACCCTCGATGCGACAGCAAGCTTCGCCCGGTACCGCATTGATGGTTGCACCGCCTTTTGCGTAGGCAATGCGCGGCAGCTGCTCAGATACGGTGTACGCTCTTGCAAACTCATTGCGGGACATACCCTTTTCAATATTGATGACCGGGTATCCGCCATCCGGAGTAAACAGCATGGACGGCATTTTTGCATATTTCTTATAGTGCGGAATATCTTCCGAACCGCTTTCTTCATCGGTACCAACGATAAAACGAACCGGTTTTTTTAATTCCACACCCATCTCTTTGATTGCTTTCATCGCATACAGGGTAGCAACTGCCGGACCTTTATCATCGATCGCGCCGCGTCCGAAGATCTTACCGTCTTTGACAATGCCCTCGGTTGCCGGCATGGTCCAGCCCGGACCGATCGGAACGACATCCAGATGACACAAGATACCGATTTCAGGCTCGCCCTCACCTAAATCCGCAACACCGATACAGTTATCCATATTCTGATGTGCAAAACCCAGATCATCGCAAACGGAGAAAAACTCCATCAATGCCTCATACGGACCTTCACCGAACGGTTTTTCCTCAGTACCTGCGGTACGCGGAGAATATTTTTTGATCAAACGCACGGTATCTCTGACGATGCTGTCGGCATTCGCCTCGATCCATGCATTGACCTGTTTTTTGATTTCTTTCATCAATACGACCTCTTATTCTGCAAAGTATACGTTGTAAACCAGTTCAGCAAACAGAGAGTTGGACCAAGCAAACCACGGACGGGTAAACTGTGCCGGATCATCAACATGGAAACCTTCGTGCATGAAACCGGTGTCAGCATCGGTTTTCAATACGGTGTCAATGATCTCAAGCTGCTCTTCTCTGGTAGCTGCGGTCAAGCCCTGCATGGACAGAGCGATGTGCCAGATATAATCCTCCGGAGTATGCGGAGAGCCGATACCTTTTGCAACCTTACCCTCGAAGTAGAACGGGTTCTCTTTGCTTAAGATAAATTTTCTGGTATTCTGATACAGTTTGCTGTCCGGAGCTGCATAGCCCAGATACGGGATGGACAGTAAGCTCGGTACGTTTGCGTCGTCCATTAAGGTGTAGTTGCCGAAACCGTCGGTTTCGTAAGCATACATCTCGCCGCAGGTCGGATGGCGGTAGATCGCATATTTGCGGATACCGTAATCGATCTCATGACGCAGTTTTCTTGCTTTCTCGTACAGGTAATCGTCTTTGAAGATCTCTTTTGCGAACTCCATGATGTAGCCTAAAACAACAACAGCGAACATATTCGACGGGATCAGATAGCCGAAGGTGCAAGCGTCATCGGACGGACGGAAGCCGGACCAGGTCATGCCGGTACGGTTTACCGGTAAACCTTTGCCGTCAAACTGCAGAGTCTCGGTCTCCAGACCGTTGCATTTTTCCTCAACGCGGATAAAGTTATACGGAGAGGTAGCATGATCCTGCTCGGTTTTGAAGGTATTTACAACATTCCATACAGCTTTTTTGAAATCCTCGGTAAAGAATCTCTCGCTGCCGCTGACTTTCCAGTACTGATATGCCAGCTGCATCGGATAGCACAGAGAGTCGATCTCGTATTTTCTTTCCCAGATCCACGGAGTGTACTCGGTTTTGTCGATCTCCCAGTGATTGCCGTTCGGCTCGATGTTGAATGCGTTTGCATACGGATCGATGTTGATGCATTTTGCCTGACGTGCAATCAAACCTTCCATGATCTTCTGCAGCTCGGTATCCTCTTTACACAGCGGCAGATAGTGATGTACCTGACCTACAGAGTCACGCAGCCACATAGCCGGGATGTCACCGGTGATGATGAAGGTGTCGTTGTCACCAACGATCTGTGCGGTGGTCTCTAAAGTAGAAGCGTAGGTGTTTTTGAAAATTTCAAGTAATTTCGGCTGATCCGCTAAAACGGTATCTGCTTTCTCAAACAGTGCTTTGATGCCCGGAGTGATGAGTTCCGGATTTCTCTTTACGTCTTTGATATCCATTGTAAATTCCTCCTAAATTATATTTCTTATGTTATAATAAGCCACGAAGCTCATATTATTATTATAGCATAAATGCAAGTGATATTACAACCACTATTTTTACTGCTGCAGCTGTTTGAGCTGCCAGAATGCACCCTTTTTCTCCATCAGAGTATCATAATCACCGATCTCCACACACTTGCCTCCATCGATCACCGCAATGCGGTCGGCATTCTTGATGGTAGAAAGGCGGTGTGCAACCACCAATGTGGTTCTGCCTTTCATCAGATTTTCAAGCGCATTCTGGATCTTCTTTTCAGAAATGCTGTCGAGTGCTGAGGTTGCCTCATCCAGTATAATGACCTGCGGGTCGCGGATGAGCGCACGGGCGATCGCGATACGCTGTCTTTGACCGCCGGAAAGATTTCCGCCATGTTCGGTAATCATCGATTCCAGTCCGCACGGCAGACTTTCCACAAGATCGGTAAGGTTTGCTGCCTCGATGACCTCTTTGAGTCTTTTCTCCGACACCGGCGGCAGACCGAAGGTAATGTTCTCACGCAGGGTTCCCGTAAACAGTACCGAGCTTTGCGGTACCACAGAAATATGCTCGCGATAACTGCGCAGATCGATATCGGTGATGTTCTTTCCGTCGATCTTTAATACACCGCCGGTCGGCAGATTGAAACCGATCGCCAGATTCAATATCGTCGACTTACCCGCTCCGGATTCACCGACGAACGCCATGGTCTCACCCGGCTTAATATGCAGATCCAAGCCGTCCAAGATCTTGCGTTCGCCATCCTCGTACATAAAGTCCACCTGTTCAAAATCAAACGCACCTTTGACCTCGTTGACCTGCTCCTTGCCCTCGTTCTCCTCGATATCCTCCGCAAGCAGGATATCGCCGATCGAACGCAGCGATTCCAGACCCTTTGCAAGGATCGGGATCAGCGTAATGATCGCCGCCACCTGATTGATGATGGAGCCGAAGTAGTTTTGATACAGTACCACATCACCGATCGGGATCAGTCCGCGAAATGCCATGTAGCCGGTAAATGCCAGACAGCCGACCTGGAATATCTGAAACGACATCCAGTTGATCGAACCCAAAAACGACTGGGTCAGATCCAGCTTAAAGCCTTTATCCGCCACTTCGGATAAACGGTGGGTCATGCGATTTTTCTCCCAATTTTCCAAAGCATGTGCGCGCGATACCGGAACACGCTCCACCATCTCCATGACCTCAGCAGAGGTTTCTTCCATTTCGGCACGGAATTCCGCATTGCGGCGTCCGATGCTTTTACGGAACACAACGATGATAAGCACCGCCACAGGAATGGTCAGTAAGAAAAATCCAAACACGATAAAGCTGCGGGAAACGGTGACACACAGTGCGATCACAATGTTAAGTACCACCTGCAGCAAATTGACAAACAACTGATTCGAGAGGGTTTCCACCGCCTCAACATCACGCATGATCTTAGACTGCAGACGACCGGATGCTGTTTTCTTATGAAACGACATCGACAGCTGCTGCAGCTTACGCACCAATGCACTGCGTAAACCGGCTTCCACACTGCGGTACGCCTTACAGCAGCAGCGGGTATGCAGATAGTTGAGCGGCACATTCAATAATACCAATATCACCATCAGCAGCATATTTTTGATGATCGCAGGCATACCGCCCGCCATCTCTCCCGTAGCCAGATTGATGATGTTGGAGGTTACTACCGGCAGCACCCAAACCGGAGAGTGCTTTAAGACAAAATAAAAGGCAGAGCCAAACAGATTAAAATAATTCCCTTTATAGATTCCAAGCAGGGTCTTTAAGTTATTACCGCGATTTTTCTCAAAGGTCTGGATGAAAAATGCATCTCTGTTTCTGAGTTCCATGAGACCGTCTCCTTTTACTCTTGTTTTCTCGGTTTAAGATATAATATCGCAATACCCGCCGTTACCAAGAACAATGCGGCTACCGTCATCCAACTGAAATTCTGCACCTCGTTTAAGAGCATCGCCGACAGCGCTACGCCAAAAAGCGGTCGGGTCACACCGAAGATCGCAACATTCGAAACCGGATGGTATTTGAGCAGCAGACTCCAGAGCGAATACGCACAGGCTGAAACAAACGAAAGCCAGCCAAGGGTCGCAATACCGCCCACAGTGACCTGCGGCAAGGTGCCGCCGAGGCAAAGTCCGCAGACCGTCATCACCAGACCGCCTAAGAAAAACTGCCATCCGGCCAGCATGACCGGATTTTCTCCTTTGGAGAAACGCTTGACCGCACCGGTCGAAAGCGCCGAGCTGATCGAGGAGATCAAGATAAAGCCTTCGCCGATCAGCGTAAAGGAGAAGTCCATACCGCCTTTTTCGAGGTTGATGAGAACAACTCCGGCAAAGCCCATCAGACAGCCCAATACCTTCTGCGTATTGAATTTTTCCATACGGTAGACCACCACCGCAGCAAGAATGGTCCAGAATACACCCGAGCCGTTGATGATCGAGGACTTTACACCGGTGGTGTTGGCAAGACCGATATAGAAGAAAATATACTGGATCACCGTCTGCAAAAGCGAGAGAACAAATACTTTCGGCAGCGCTTTTTTCCCCGGAATCAACGGCTTTTTCGCCGCAATGCTGCCAATGAGGATCGCAAGTATACCGGCAATGGTAAAACGGATACCCGCGAAAAGGATCTGGGATGCCGGGCTGTCTGCCGGGATCTGAAATTGTGCATAACCGATCTTGATCATCGGGAAAGCACTGCCCCAAAGCGCACAGCAAAGCAATGCAAACGTACACAATACTGCCGGATGCTTTATAAAATTCTTTTGATTTTCCACCTGGATTCCTCCGTATTCATCTTAATATCATTTTTATTATACCACCAACCTATCCGCAATGCAAGGACTCAAAAAAACAAAGCCATGCAATAAAAAAATCTCCCTTCGCAACATCGAAAGGAGATTTTGCTCTTTATGCTATTATGCTTCGCAGTAAGCTTTGCAGGCTTCGATATAAGCCACAAGATTTTCGACCGGCACTTCCGGTTCGAGAATATGGGTAGGACAAACAAGCAGTCCGCCTTCCTTGCCCATCAGATCCAGATAACGGTAAACCGTTTCTTTGATTTCCTCCGGTGTACCGAACGGGATCAATGTCTGGGTACCCAAAGTACCGCAGAAAGAAATTTTACCGCGGTATTCCTCCACAATGGATTCAAAATCCATGCTCTCCGGCTGTACCGGATTCAAAACATCGACACCCGCTTCAATCAGGTCCGGGATAAACTCGGTGACATGACCGCAGCTGTGATACAGTACAATGATATCCGGGTTGACCGCTCTTGCCGCATCGATGACCCGTTTCAGGCGCGGCTTGATAAAGGTCTG
Source organism: Oscillospiraceae bacterium (assembly GCA_045133555.1). GTDB lineage: Bacteria > Bacillota > Clostridia > Oscillospirales > Ruminococcaceae > JAHHTP01. Next base: position 4,608 of record JBGUUN010000034.1, on the reverse strand, counting down.
ATACAGCTCCTTGCTCATCATGATCGTAGACTGCATACCGATATCATCCCCTAAGAAAATACCGTCCGCACCGGCTTTTGCGAAATTGACCGCATTGATGATCGAGTTTTCGGTAACACGGTCGAGTACATATTCCGCAAGCTCCGGCTCTGCCATCATATCCATCATCAGCGCTTCCATGCTTCTTGCATACCACGCGGTCTCCCAGATGGTACATTCCATGCTGCCCAGCGCAAATCTGCCTGCATCATGTGCCGCTTTGACCGCTGCAATCTGTTCTTCGGTCGGTCCTTCGATAAACTCCGGATACGGATAAGCTGCAAGCTCCTCCAATTCGGTCATATTCTCCAACGGATGATACATTCTTGTCATATGAAAGCAAGCGGCACTGCCCGGCTCATTTGCAACGCCGTATCGGTCAAAGGTGCTGCCCGGCTTGAATTCGTGGTCATAAAACTGCTTCCAGAAATCATCGGTGCGAGGCTGTTTGACGCCGCTCCACGGAATGCCCACAAATGCCTGCAAAGGCGGCTGATATCCGGTTTCTTCGCAATACTGTGCAAATCGTTTTGCCAGGTCCGGTGTCATATTGAAATAAAGCGGCATTCGCTCGTAGCCTTTACGTTTTAACAACGAGATCAGATTTTCTCTATCGGTCATATTCTATCCCCCATCTGCCGATGTCGCCGGCTGCTCTTATCTTCATTATAGCACAGAGCGCATTGCCCGTCAATCACATGTCTTATAAAACAAAACACTCCGTCATCTTTCAACGACGGAGTGAAAAAGTGTTTATTTGTAGATGCCCTCTTCCCACCAGATGCGGTTCATGAGTTCATAACGCTCCAGCGGAAGGCCGGTATATGCACAGTTGGAGGAACAGAAGATGTAGCCCCATCCGTCCATACCTTCACGTAACGAACGGCGTACATCGGCAATAACCTCTTCTTCGGTACCGGTCTGCAGCAAACCGCAGTTTACGTTACCGCAGAGTGCAACTCTGTCACCGTATAAGCGTTTGACCTCAGCGAGATCAACACCGCCCTGCGGGTCAAGAGAATGCAGCGCATCCGGGTTACACTGTACCATCTGATCCAAGATCGGCATGATATTACCGTCGGTATGTTTGATGGAATAGAAGCCCTGATCATGATAGCCTTTGATAACATCATGCAGATACGGGGTTACGAATTCCGAGAACATATCCGGGGTGAAGTACGGATTGACGTTAAAGCAATAGTCAGAGCATAAGCAGAAACCGTCGAGTAAGCCTTTGTGCTTGGACAGCTTCTCACCAAATGCCAGAGAACGCTCCATGTTTGCTTTTGCTTCTGCCTTTAAGTTGTCCTCATCCTCGTACATTCTGGTGGTGAACTCGATCATATTGTTGCCGTCCGGCATACCGAAGGTCGGGTCACCGTGCATCATCAGATAGTACTTATCGCCGCTCTTTTCGCGGATGGTCTCCAGCAGACGAACTACGTTATCGAAATCACCCGGATTCGGATGAACAAAGATCGCACTGTGGTTATATTTCTCAGCGGTCATGATGTAGGTATCGGCATCGTACTCGATGTGGAGTTTCTTCTCTGCCTCACTCATCTGATTCCACTGACCAAAGCTCTTCTGTGCAGTATGAATTCTGCCGAAAGCTTCCAGCGTTAAAAAGAATACCAGTTCAAAGGTCGGACAGTGACCTTCGATCGGCTCTCTTTTCAGAGCTTTTATAAAACGTTCGCGTTCTGTCATAGTAACCTCACTGATACAATTCTTTTACGGTTTCGAAGTATGCGTCTAAGTTCTCCCATTTTGCAGCCGCCGGAATATCACAGCCGGAGGAAAGCATGAAGTTATCATAGCCGCAGCACTCGTTATATACACGTTTGGTTTCTTCTCTGATCTCGTCCGGGGTGCCGCCGCGGAATTTGACCGGGTCAACATTACCCATAACGATCGTATCTTTCGGCATCTTCTCGATCATGTCTGCCAGACGGACAGCATTACCGAAATGGAAGATATCGGCCGGAATGGTAGCAATATCCTCTGCCATATCTAAAATCGCGTCACCGCAGTTGTGGTAACATACCACAAAGTCCTCATCGTTTACCGCCTCAAAGATCTCTTTGACAAACGGAACAGAGAACTCTTCGTTTAATGCCGGGGAAAGTAAACCGGCAGCCGGCTCAGCCATTACAACACCGTCTGCACCCGCTTCTTTGTAAGCTTTGATGTACTCAATGATAAAGGAAGTTACTTTGGAGAGCAATACCTTTACCTCATCCGGACTGTCGTAGCATTCCATCATCAGTTCGGTCAGATCGAATAATCTGCCTGCCAGAGAATACGGACCGATAACGCCGCAGAATACCGGACGGTCTTTGATGATCTCTTTTGCTTTGCGTACACCCTCGATATAAATGCCGGTTCTTGCCGCACCGACCTGCGGAACTTCAATATCCTCAACCTCGGTGATATCATCGATGATACCCTTGGTAACGGTCGGGTTCTCGTCATCCGATACTGCGATCGTTGCACCGAATGCCTCTGCCTCAACAGACAGGTCCATCATGTTTAAGGATGCACCGACTTCACTGCGATCACAGATCGCTTTCATACCTTTTGCCTGATTGTCGGCATCAGAGATCAGTTCTCTTACGGTGATGCCCAAAAGCTGCGCAGACGGAAAGGACAGAACCGGAACGGTTCTGTCTTTCCGCGCAAGAATATCTCTTACTTTTTGTTTCATGTAATTTCCTCACGCACAAACGATAGCAAGCTGCTCTTATTTGAAGAAGGACAGAGCAACCTCTGCAGCGGAAGCAGCATCGGAAGTATATGCATCAGCACCGATCTCCTCAGCGAATTTCTGGGTTACCGGAGCACCGCCGACCATAACTTTAACCTGGTCACGGATGCCTGCAGCTTCTAATGCTTTGATGATCTCACCCTGGTTTACCATGGTGGTGGTTAACAGTGCGGATAAGCAGACAACTTTAGCGCCGCTCTCTTTAACTGCAGCAACGATCTTATCGCCGTCAGCGTCAACGCCTAAGTCAACGCACTCGATGCCAACGCCTTCGAGCATCATTTTTACTAAGTTTTTACCGATATCGTGCAGGTCGCCTTTAACGGTGCAGATAACTGCTTTACCAACCGGCTCAACACCTTCGCTAGCTAACAGCGGTTTTAAGATAGCGGTACCCTGGTTCATAGCACGTGCAGCGATCAGAACTTCCGGAACGTAGATTTTATTTTCTTTGAATTTTTCGCCGACTTCCATCATACCGGCAATCAGACCCTCATTCAGGATCTCTTTAGCGGAAACACCCTCAGCCAGAGCCTGGTTAACCAGTGCTTTGACGTCTTTTGCTTTACCTTTCTGCAGCATCTCGCTGATCTGAGCAGTAATAGACATAGTAAACTCTCCTTTGTATCTGAATTCATTAACGACTGCGATCGCAGTACGCCTCATCATCATTATACAACATTCAAAATCATTTTACAATGTTAAATATAACGAAAAACAAGGATTATTTATCAAATAAGCAAGAATTGATAATTCTGCGGAAGCTTCAGATACCTTTTTTCATCTTCCCAAGAAAGACGGTTACTGCGGCGATCAGAAGCAGCAGCGCATAAACCGTTACCCAAAGCAGGTGCGGCAGCGCCTCACCAAACATTCCGCAGGCTGCAGCCTGCTCGAGTTTCACCGCATGCACAAACGGCAGACAGTTTGCCACCTTGACAAATATGCCGCCCACCAACTCCAGATCAAACCAAATGCCTGAAAGCCACGCCGAAAGGTTGGTCAAAAGCGCACCGCAGATACCGCCGACCTGCTTATCGGTAAATACCGCTCCGCAGAGCAAACCGAGTGCGATATAAAACAACGACATCGGAATATGATACAACAAGGTAAGCGGAATATAGCCGGTAAATTCCATGCCAAGCAGCAGCCCCACCGCATAGCAGAATATACTTTGTACCAACGCCATCGGTAAAATCGGGATGGTATATCCGAGTATAAAATCGATCGCACGCATCGGCGTGGTGTACAAACGGGATAAAAACGAGCTCGCACGGTCCTTTGCGATCAAGGTGGCAGAAAACAAGGTCATAAACGACAGACCGAATACCGAGATACCCGGGGCAAGTACCTCGATCTCGAACATGCTCACCGGAATATTCGCCTGAATCGCGGAAAGCAGCAGCAATAAAACGATCGGAAATCCGATGCCAAAACAAAGATTCAGCGGATCACGCAAGATCTCCTTGGCAACACGCTTCGCAAAAGCATAACAGCGCATTTTCAGCCCTCCTTTACGATCCGGACAAACGCATCTTCAAAGCGCTGCTCTCCGGCTTTTTCCTTTAATTCTTCGGCAGTTCCGACCGCCAGCAGCCTGCCGTTTTTCATGATACCGATACGGTCGGATAAACGCTCCGCCTCCTCCATATAATGGGTGGTCAGGATAATGGTGGTATTGTGTTTAAGCTTACCGATCAATTCCCACAGCTCACTTCTTGCAATAACATCAAGACCGAGTGTCGGCTCATCCAAAAATAAGATCGACGGTTTGCCAAGAAGCGCCAGCGCAATGGAGAGCC
>JBGUUN010000033.1:0-2791 GCA_045133555.1 Oscillospiraceae bacterium | reverse complement strand
CTGCTGGGCATTCGGCGGCGGCAGTTACTGGGGCGAGCAGAGTCAGGCGGATGTAGATGCCGTCGTTGAACGCGCTCTGGATACCGGTGTAAACTTCTTTGATACCGCAGCATTATATAATGCCGGTGAAAGTGAACGCTCGCTGGCGGCTTCACTCGGCAGCAAACGTAAAGACGCGATCATCTGCAGCAAATTCGGTCCGGATTCGGCTTATTATGACAGCGTTATCGCAGGATGCGAAGCAAGTCTGCGCCGCTTAAACACCGATTATCTGGATATCTATATGCTGCATTGGCCGATCAATACACCGTCCATTCGTCATTTCGCTCCGAACGATGAGCAGAAAGTGCTGCATCCGCCGGTGATCGAAGAGACCATGGCAGCACTGGAGAAACTCAAAAAAGACGGTAAGATCCGCGGTATCGGTGTGAGCAACTTCGGCGTCAATCAGCTCAAAGAAGCACTTGCTACCGGCGCACAGATCGATGTCAACGAGATGACCTACAATATCTTCTCCCGTGCGATCGAAACCGCTATCGTGCCGCTGTGCATGGAAAATAACATCGCGGTTGTCGGCTCCATGGCATTGCAGCAGGGTCTTTTGACCGGTAAATACGCATCTGCGGATGAAGTTCCGATGAATCAGGCGCATTCCAGACATTATGCAAACGAGCGCGGTATGGGTACTTCCCGTCACGGCTGCCCGGGTGCGGAAGCTGAAATGTTTGCAGCATTGGAAGAATTAAAACAGATCGCTGCGGAATGTGATACCACCTTGGCAAAACTTTCCATTGCGTGGACCTTGCATAAACCGGGTATCGTTTCTTCGCTGGTCGGCAGCAGAAACATCAAGCAGTACGACGAAAACTACGGCGGTATCTGCTTGGAACTTGACCGCAGCATTGTTGAAAAGATCGATCGTATCAGTCAACCGGTCTTTGATCTGCTCGGCAGCTGCCCGGACTACTACGAAAACGAAAAGAATTCCCGTATTTATTGATAGGAGGAGAGTGCTGTGTTAAAAGGAATCCCGGCCATTTTACCGCCGATGTTGGTTAAAGTACTGATGGAGATGGGACATGGCGACGAGATCGTTCTGGCAGATGCCAACTTTCCTTCCGCGTCTATCGCAAAACAGACGGTTTTCGGTGAGCCGATCTATCTGCCGGGTATCACTATCCCGGAATTGATGGAAGCGATCCTTACCTTAATGCCGCTGGACTATGCGGTAGATATGCCGGTTGCCGGAATGCAGGTAAGGATCGGCATGCCGCCGGCAGAAATTCATGACCGCTACCGTGAGATCATGGTGAAATACGGATATCAGAGAGAGCAGATCGATTTCTGCGAGCGTTTTGCATTCTATGAGAAAGCGAAAGCGGCATATATCGTTGTCGCTACCGGAGAAAAAGCAAGATTTGCAAATATGATCCTCAAGAAAGGCGTTATCTCCGACCCAATGGCATAATAGAAAGCACCTGTGAAAACAGGTGCTTTTCGCTTGAAAGGAATTGCATCACTCCGTAGAATTTGGTATAATAAAGTATCGGCAACTCGATTTTTGCCAAATGGAGGTATTATCATGATCCATACAAAAAAACTGTATCCGTTTTGGGTCACCGAAGCGGATGATATCCAAGCGATTTTAGATTCCTGCAAACGCGGAAAGGTGCAACATCTGTGTAAATCCGCCGGCGGATATGATATCCCATACATCACCTACGGCGAGAAAGAAGAGTATAACAGAACGGCAAACTATTCTTCTGCCTGCGGTGCGCTGCATCCGAAATACTATGCAGACCGCGAGGGAAAACGCAAGACCATTATGATCATCGGTGCGACACACGGTCAGGAAACGGAGGGTGTCTGCGGTATTGCCAATCTGCTTACGCTGCTTGAGACCGGTGTTGACCTGCGCGGGGAAGCGGTGCCTATGGTGACCGATGCATTTGATCAGCTGCAGCCGAGATTGGTCATTGTCCCGATTTATAATATGGACGGCAGACGCCGCTGTCCGGCTGATTCCATGCTGGGTGAGCCGCATGACGGTGACGGATTCGGTCTGCGTTACTGGGGACAGGGAACATGGCGTGACGGATCGCTTTGCGGATGGCCGCAATGTAAGACGATACATCCGATCAAGGATGCCGCAGGATATCTTGGCTGGTACTATAATGATGACGGTGTCAATTTAATGCACGATAATTTCTTTGCTCCGATGGCAGAGGAGACCCGTGCTTTGATGAAGCTGATCGATGAAGAAGCACCGGACTGTGTCATCGGATTACACGACGGTTCTAATTCCACCAATATGCTCCTGCAGCCGGATTATGTGCCGCAGTATACTAAAGAAGCCGTATATCGGCTGGCACAGAACGTAGCAAAATTGGAAAATTCCTTCGGCTATCAGAGTGAGGTACTGCCGGTCAACGAAAATAACCCGGGATTCCCGCCGCCATCCTTTAATTTGACCACCGCCATTCATCATATCTGCGGTGCGGTTTCCTCGACCTATGAGTCCAATGAAGGCTTGGCTGAGCCAAACTGCTTTGACGCAACTGAGATCTTGATTCGACATTACTGCCTGTTTGCGGCTCTTTTTACTTGCGGCTGGGAGTAATTTCAGTATTAATTTTGTGATGAAACGGATCGATTTCTTTGGTCGAAAAATTCATAATTGTGTCATAAACTCTTTACAAAAGTCGATTTCCATGCTATACTAAACATATCAATACTTTGAGAGAGGTGTTTTTATGAAAAAAAACATGCAACTGTCGGAGAATGCTTTCCG
>JBGUUN010000032.1:0-3155 GCA_045133555.1 Oscillospiraceae bacterium | reverse complement strand
GGCGATATGCGCTGTACCGATATCCTCAGAGGTGATGTAGTATTCACCCGCCGGCATATCGATGCCGATGCGGTAACCGCCTTCGGTGTAGCTGCCGTCCGGCTGTGCACAAAACGGGGTGATGTATTCGGCTAAGGTAAATTCCGCATCTTCGACGATCAGATATTCACCGTCGGTGACGGTGACAAACTGATGGGTGGTAAAGAAGGCGATACGTCCGTAGTCGATCTCATCGTTTTCCGATATCGAGACGGTTGCGTATTCATTTAACGCATACAGGCAATATTCGCCTGCCGGTACATCCTTGCCGACACGGTAGGTGCCTGCCGGGTACAGGGCATACGGGTCATTACTGTCCGGTATGACATCAATGACCTCACTTGCCTGCGGCTTGGTGAAGATATCCGGGAAACGGAAATGATCTTCGGCAAAGTCGGTAACGCTTAAAAGTACAAATGAGGATACACCGCCCAGAATACCGATGGCGGTGATCAGAGTGCCCAGAGTGTTTGCCGTGGTGTGTCTTTTGGAAAGTGCGAGCAGCACAATGCCGCCGAGTGCGGCCACGATACATAACAGTAATCCGATGATCAGAATAACAGACAGTATCTCCATAAATAAAAAGCCCCCTTTGCTGTGTCCTGATACCATTATAGCACATTTTACAGCAAAAGGGTAGCCTTAAAATTATAATACTTTGGATAAGAACTCCTGCAGACGCGGATTCTGCGGATGCTCGAAGAAGTTTTTCGGATCGTTTTCTTCCTGGATAACGCCTTCATCCATGAAGATCACGCGGGTAGCAACTTCTCTTGCAAAGCCCATCTCATGGGTGACCACGATCATGGTCATACCTTCCTCGGCCAGATCTTTCATCAGAGAAAGAACCTCACCGACCATTTCAGGGTCGAGTGCGGAGGTCGGTTCATCGAACAGCATAACATCCGGTTTCATTGCCAGCGCACGGACGATCGCAATACGCTGTTTCTGACCGCCGGAGATCATGTTCGGGTATACGTTCGCTTTATCTGCAAGACCGATGCGCTCTAATAAACGCATTGCGTTTTCTTTTGCTTCCTCTTTGGTCTGCAGCTTTAAGGTGGTCGGAGCCAGGGTGATGTTTTCCAGTACGGTCAGGTGCGGGAACAGATTGAAGTGCTGGAATACCATGCCCATTTTCTGACGGAGCTTATTGATGTCGGTCTTTTTGGAGTTGACCTGCTGATCCTCAAACCAGATCTCGCCGCCGGTCGGGATCTCAAGCATATTCAAGCAGCGTAAGAAGGTGGATTTGCCGGAGCCGGACGGGCCGATGACAACGATCTTTTCGCCTTTATGGATCTTAATATCCACACCCTTTAAGACATGCAGTCCGTCATAGGATTTCTGTAAGTTTTTAACCTCGATCACTCTTAGCCAGCCTCCTCTCCAGTGCGCCGAATACTTTAGTCAGAACATAGGTCACACAGAAGTACATCAGTGCAACGATAATATACGGCATGAACGCATCAAAGGTACGGCTGCGGATGATATCGCCGACCTTGGTCAGGTCCTCGATCGCAATATAACCGACGATCGCAGTCTCTTTGATGAGTACGATGAATTCGTTGGTGTAGGTCGGCAGGATCTTTTTGATGGCCTGCGGCAGGATGATCTTAGCCATGGTCTGCATTTTATTGAGGCCCAAAGATCTGCCTGCTTCCATCTGACCCGCGTCAACAGCGTTGATGCCGGCACGGATGATCTCCGCAACATATGCGCCGGAGTTGATGGAGAATGCGAAGATCGCCACGGCGATCTTGCTGATGTCGACCGAGCCGAAGATGCCGAAATAGATCAAAAGCAGCTGGGTAACGACCGGAGTACCGCGGATGATATTAATATAGGTGGTCGCAATGGCGCGCAGTAACCAGATACGGGACATTTTAAAGAAAGCCATGACCGTACCGATCACGGTGGAGAACATGATCGAGATCAAGGAGATCTCCAAGGTCACGCCCATACCTTTGAGCAGCTGCAGCCAGCGTCCTTCATAGATCACGTTCTGATAGAACGATGCCCAGACGGATTCGAAAAATTCCATGTGACGTGTATACCTCCCTTGTCAAAAAGTATTCCGCATCCCATGGAATGGAATGCGGAAGGATGGATCATTCAGGATAAAAGAGAGATTATTTTAAGCTTTCTTCTCTTACGATGATAACCTGAGAAGCGTTGAAGTAGCTCTCGGAGAAGTCAACGTTCTGTAAACGCTCTTCGGTAACGGACATACCTGCGATTACTAAGTCAACTTTACCGCTCTGTAATGCCGGGATCAGGCTGTCGAAGTTCATGTCCTCGATTTTCAGCTTTTTGCCTGCATTGTCAGCGATCTCGTAAGCAACCTCGATGTCGAAGCCTACTACTTCGTTTGCATCGTTGTGGAACTCAAACGGCTCGAACTCAGCGTTGGTACCCATAACCAGTTCTTCGGAAGCGGTGGACTCTGCACGCTCTTCCATCGGAACGGTCTCCTCAGCGATGAATGCGTTGTAGATCGCATCGTAGGTGCCGTTGTCTTTGATCTCAGCTAAGGTGCTGTTAACTAACTCCAGCATTTCTGCATCGCCTTTGCGAACTGCGATAGCGTACTCCTCAACGGATAAAGCCTCGTCTAAGATCACTAAGCCGTCGATCTGCTCAACGATCTTTTTAGCCGGCATAGCGTCTAAGATAACAGCATCAACTTTGCCGTTTTTCAGGTCAACGCCGCAGTCTACTGCTTTTTTGAAGCGGGAGATCTCGGATGCGGTGAAGGTCTCGGTAGCCAGTGCGTCACCGGTGGTACCTTCCTGAACAGCTACTTTATAGCCGTTGTCGATGATGTCCTGTGCGCAGGTGATTTTAGCAGCTTCTTTGCCGGTGCAGCCAGTGAAGCAAGCTGCAGCCATAACAACTGCTGCTAAGATTGCAATCAGTTTTTTCATGATGGTATAAACTCCTTTTGTAATGTATATTTCCGGTTTCGGATACTACGCATTATACCACACCGGCAGAGTATATGCAAGTCTTTTTTGCAAAAATCGCATATCATACAAAACTATGGAAAAAATAAAAGAATTATTTGCAATCAGACCAAGCGAGTCTGTTCATATGCCGCACAAAGCGGTCATTTC
>JBGUUN010000031.1:0-3383 GCA_045133555.1 Oscillospiraceae bacterium | reverse complement strand
GTCGGGCATCGACTTTGAAAGAGATGTACTGGAGAGTGGTAAAGTACAGCGGAATATCGGTTTGCTGTTTGTGATCGTATCGTTGGTCCTGTTGGGTTCTGCGTTGTTTTCGACATTGCTGCATCTCCAAAAGACCCGGATCATCTGGCTGCTCGGTGTAACGATTTTTTCCGCCGGTATGTATTTGGCATACAGTGCACCGGGGGTCTCCTTCTGGCGTGAGTTTATTGCCGGGAATACTACGGTTCTTGGCTTTGCCATGATGTTCTATATGCTGTTCATGACGGGGATCATCACCTGTTTTCTTGAGGAAACGAAAAAGATAGGACGTATGATCACCTCTGTTTTGAGTGTTGCAAACGGTGTGTTTTTTGTTCTGCCCATGTTTGCGGATATCCGTTTTTATGATATTTGGCTGCCTTGGGCGATCGTGCAGAGCGCAGCAAATGCGGTATTGCTTGTTTGCTTAATAAAAGCCTATCTTTCATCGAAGCAGCGGCACCGTTGGGTTTCTGTCGGTCTGGCATCGCTGCTGATCGCATTTGAAGCGGATGCGATCGCAACCGCTGCGGGATTTTGGGAAGGCGGATTTCTTTCCAAATATGTGTTTTGTGTGATGTTTTTTGCAGCGCTGTTTGTGGTATTACGTTTGATCCCGGAAAGCATCAATGCTGCAGAAAAGGCAAAAGAGTTGGAGCTGCACAGAAGCCGGCTTGAAGCGGAAAAAAATATCATGGAGGCACAGCTCAAGGAGAGCAGAGTATCTATCATGCTCTCTCAGATTCAACCGCATTTTATCTACAATACGTTGGGAACGATCGAGCGAATGTGTCTTAAGGACCCGCAAAAGGCATTTGAACTGGTACGAAATTTCAGTTTGTATCTCAGAGGTAATTTCAGTGAGCTTGACAGTGTGACGCCGATCCGATTTGCGGAAGAACTCAAGCATGTTGAGTATTATGTCAATATCGAAAAAGTTCGTTTCCCGGATATGCAGATCGAATATGAAGTAGAAGCAACCGATTTTGTTCTCCCGGCACTGTCGGTACAGCCGCTTGTGGAAAATGCGATCAATCACGGTCTGATGCGATTGGAGACAGGAGGAACGGTCGTGATCCGCTCCTATGAAACTTCGACACATTTTTGCGTTGCGGTAACCGACGACGGTGTCGGATTCGATACCGCTATACCTTTGGATGGGAAAAAGCATGTGGGACTGAGGAATATCCGCGGCAGACTGAAAGCAATGGTAAACGGTGAGCTGATCGTAGAAAGCACACCGAATGTCGGGACCAAAGCAGTTATTATGATACCGAAGGAAGTGACGGAATGAAAGCAATCGCAGTTGATGATGAAATATATATGCTGGAAAATTTACAGGAAGCGGTAGGTGCATCTGCCGATATTGAGCAGGTCGAGGCATTTTCTTCCTGTTTTGCAGCACTTACCTATGCCGCAGAGCATCCGATCGATGTTGCGTTTCTGGACATCAATATGCGCGGCATCGGTGGTTTGGGTCTTGCAGAGAAGCTGATGGAACTTCAACCGCACTGTAAGATCATCTTTTGCACAGGATACGGTGAGTACGCGGTGTCTGCTTTTCAGCTTCATGTATCCGGCTATTTGATGAAACCGATCACAGCAGAAGCTGTGCAGAAAGAAATCGACCATATCAAAGGGGTTAAGTTTTCGGAGAAACTGCTTACCATCAAATGCTTCGGTAACTTTGAGGTGCTTTATAAAGGCGAGATCCTTCCGTTCAAACGCAAGAAAGCCAAAGAACTGCTGGCTGTTTTGGTTGACCGCAACGGTGCCGGCATGACGGCAAGACAGCTTTGTGCGATCTTGTTTCCCGAAGATACCGACGATACCAAAAATGCAGCTTATCTGCGGCAGCTTGTGCTGGATTTGAGAAATACATTAAAGACGATCCATGCAGAGGATGTCCTTAAGCATGATACCCCCTACTACCGTCTCGATACCAATTTGGTCAAATGCGACTATCTTAGTTTTCTGGAAACAGGAAAGCCGGAGTTTCACGGTGAGTACATGACGCAGTACAGTTGGGCGGAGGTTACCTGTGCACTGCTGCAATTCAAAAAATAACGACCCAAACGGCAGAAGGATATTCTGCCGTTTTTTTATGTAACACCTTTGTCACGCAGAATGGGGTATATTGAAATTACAACAAGATGGGGAGGGAATAAGATGTTTTTATACACAGTCATTGAGGCGATCGTCGGTGTGGTCGTCGGTATTTTGCTTGCTGTATGTACGAAAAAAGAGAAAAGTGTGACCTACGGTAAACTGGATAAAGCCGGAAGGATCACGAATCTTCTTCTGCTGTTGGTTTATGTCTGTACCTCGTATGTTTATCTGTTTTTAGGTATGATCGCAAATCCGGGTTATGATGAAGGCATTTTGTGTGTCCTGGGTTGGATCGTTGCTGTTATCATGGCTTCCGCAGCGCTGTTTTGCGGTGTCGGTCTCGGATTATCGGTTGCTTTCCGTAAAAGAGGTAAGAGCAAATTAAGCTTTGGCATACAATTTGCGGGTGTCGGCGGTATCGGTCTGACATTGGCGTTGTTCTTCATTTTCTATGGAAATCTTTTACGTCCTTTGAATTGAGGAAAGGGGTGGCTGTATGAAGAAAATCATGATCCTGTTATCGGTGCTCTTGCTGCTTTTCTCCTTATGCGGCTGCAGCAGCGGAAATGATGTACCAAAGCCCGGAACAGCTTTGGATACATTCTATCAGGCGATTTTGGATGCACAACCCGAGGATGCAGAGGAGCTGATCCTTTTTGAAGAATCTGATCCGGGGCTGATCGCAAGTTTTTATCCCGGACTTGACAGCATCGAATTAAATCAGCAGGCTTACTATATGCCGCCCATTGCAACATATCCGTGTGAGATCGTTCTGGTGGAGGTAAAAAACGAGAAGGATGTGCAGACCGTAGTTGATATCTTTCAAGCACGAATTGATATGGGTGCCGACGATACGACCTATCCGGAGAGTGCAGCCGGATGGAAATTGTATGCACAGGTACAAAAGAGCGGTAATTTCGTATGTATGATCGTTTTACCGGAAGGCTATGTGATTTTGGAAAATGTGTTTGCTGACTGAACGGATGCATTGCATCAAACAACGTGATTTTATGAATATCGCGATCTTAAAAACGGCAGATAAGTTCTGCCGTTTTTTGAATTGTAACACCTTTGTAACGCAAAATTTGCTATAATATGTCATTACCCGATAGGGTTCTGCAAGGAAACAGCACTTTGATTTTGTGTCAGCGGACTGAAAGGTTTATGCCGCATAAAACGGCGGCATCCGATCGCATATAGCCAACCTGTAAAGACCAAAAGGAGGGATTGCGATA
>JBGUUN010000030.1:0-3737 GCA_045133555.1 Oscillospiraceae bacterium | reverse complement strand
ACGCTGACGCTTGCACAGCGTACGCTGGATGAAAACGGATTATCCGAGATCATTCTTTGTCCGGAGACCATGGGTAAGATCGGACAGTTGGGTACCATGGAGGAAGTTTTAGAGCTTTGTAAGGTGGATGAGCGTTTTCTGCCTTGTATCGACTTCGGTCACCTGAATGCGCGTACCATTGGCAATTGTTCTACCAAAGAGCAGTTTGCTGCTGTATTGGATTCGGTGGAGAACGTGTTGGGATATGAGCGTGCGGCGAAATTCCATTCACATTTTTCCAAGATCGAGTATACTTCCGGCGGCGAGAAGAAACATCTGACCTTTGAGGATACGCTGTACGGTCCGAATTTTGAACCGCTTGCGGAGGAAATCGTGAAAAGAAATTATCATCCGACCTTTATCTGCGAATCTGCAGGTACCCAGGCGGAGGATGCTTTCTATATGCAGAAGGTGTATTTTGATCTTCTGTCGCAGGAAAAATAAGGGAGTGGTATTATGGCTAAGAAAAAAATCATTGTCATTCACGGTCCGAACATCAATCTGACCGGTGAACGTGAGGCTACCTACTACGGGAAAGAGACCTTTGCAAGCATCAATGCGCAGATCTTGGCGTATGCCGAGAACTGCAATCTCGAATGTGAGATCTATCAAAGCAATGTAGAGGGCGAGATCATCAATAAACTGCAGGAGATCCGTCATGACTGTGCGGGTGTTGTGCTCAATGCCGGTGCTTATACGCATTACAGCTATGCGATCCGTGATGCGGTGGCATCCATTGTCATTCCGTGTATCGAGGTGCATATGTCCAACATTCACGCAAGGGAAGAGTTCCGTCATAAATCGGTGATCGCTCCGGTGTGTGCGGGACAGATCTGCGGTTTTGGAAAACATAGCTATTTTTTGGCAATTGAAGGTCTTTTATCCTTGATTTGACCGTAAAAGTACCCGTTACTGCCGCAAAAAGCAGAAAAAATGCAAAAAAATCATAAAGAATTGCATTTCCCTCTTGCATTTATGCGCGGAATCGGTTACAATATATATGTACTATGCGAAGTATGTGAAAAATCGCATGGATTCGCCGTACCCCATACGGTGAAGTAAAATTATTCTTTTGGAGGATATATATGATTACTGCTGGTGATTTTAGAAATGGTGTAACCTTTGATATGGACGGTCAGGTTTTCCAGATCGTTGAGTTCTTGCATGTTAAACCGGGTAAAGGTGCAGCATTCGTTCGTACCAAAATCAGAAACGTAATTACCGGTTCTGTTATTGAGAGAACTTTCAACCCGACCGACAAATTCCCGACCGCTTTCATTGAGAGAAAAGAGATGGAGTACCTGTACAACGAGGACGATCTGTACTACTTCATGGATCAGGAATCTTACGAGACTGTTCCGATCGAGGCAGACAAACTCGGCGACAGCTTCAAATTCGTTAAAGAGAACACCATCGTTAAAGTTCTGTCCTACAAAGGCAGCGTATTCGGTGTAGAGCCGCCGGCATTCATCGAGCTGGAGATTACCCACACCGAGCCGGGTATCAAAGGCGATACCGCTACCAACGTTACCAAACCGGCTACCGTTGAGACCGGCGCTGAGATCCGTGTTCCGCTGTTCATCAACGAAGGCGACCGTATCCGCGTAGATACCAGAACCGGCGAGTACATGGAAAGAGCATAAATTTTCCGTATTGCTCGTATAATATTTCTGTAGAATACCGTTTGGAAAGGATGATCGAGATGGAGTTAACTAACAAAGCTGCATATCTGAAAGGTCTTGCTGACGGCATGAACCTGGCAGAGAAAGATACTGCTGAAGCAAAAGTATTGGTCAAAGTACTGGAATTACTGGAAGAGCTCTGCGATTCCGTAGAGGAGTTAGAGATTTTCAGCGATGAAGTGACCGAACTGGTTGATACCATTGATGAAGATCTGGGTGACGTAGAGTCTATCATCTATGATGTTGATCCGGATGAAGAGGACGACGAAGACGAAGACGACGAGTACGTCGATCTGTACGATGAGGATGAGGACGAAGCTGACGAGTCCGATTTTGACGAGTCTGAGCAGGACTACGAATACGAAGTTACCTGCCCGAGCTGCAACAACACCGTGATCTTACCGGAAAGCATCATCATGGAAGGTCAGTCCAACTGCCCGAACTGCGGTGAGCTTTTAGAGTTCGATTTAAGCGAAGAAGAGTAATCCTTTTTGCAATAAACAGACAGGTGAAAGCCTGTCTGTTTTTGTTTTTTCGGGGCATACTATCCTATGATATCAAAAGGAGTGGTGGTATGTGGGTGTTATTGGAATCGTGCAGCGCAAAATTCTGTGCACTGTTAAAGAGTTTGCTGTCGGAAGATCATAATGTCGGTATGTTTCTTGCGGGACGGGAACTGATCGCAGATACGAAGGATACGGTGATGCTTTTCTGCGGGCGGCTGCCGAAGTCTGTGCGGCTTGAAAAAGGAATCTACCTGTCGATGGGGAGAAAGACAAAACGTCGGTTCAAAGGCGATATATCGGTGATTTGCGCGGATAATGAACGGGTAGGAACACAAAATTTGCATTGCTATCGCTGCGGATTTTCGCTGGATGCAAGTCTTACCATATCTTCCAAAACGGAGGATCGTTTGGTTATAGCACTGCAGCATCGGATAACAAGTCTGTACGGCAGAGTGATCGAGCCGTTTGAGCTCCCGGTCGAGCGAAAAAAGGGGATAGATGATGCGCAGCTGCTTTGCGCGTATATGACAAAACTTCTGCTGTATCCTATCGAGGAATAGGTTTGGACTTGTTTTTTATTTCAATTTATGCTATACTATACTTGTATGACTGTTTTTATAAAGGAGATCGCCAGCATGACCGATCAGCAAAGTTATCTGAATAGCATTTCGCAGTTGCTTGCCGCAAGATATCCAAACGGTGCAAAAGCACATATCCGCACCTACGGATGTCAGCAGAATGTGAGCGACGGCGAAAAACTCAAAGGTTTTGCACTGCAGATGGGATATACCCTGACCGATTCGGCGCAGGATGCCGATTTTGTACTGTATAATACCTGCGCGGTCCGTGAAAATGCAGAGGATCGTGTTTTCGGCAATCTGGGTGCGCTCAAGCATCAGAAAGAGAAAAATCCGGGTATGATCATCGGTGTTTGCGGATGTATGACCCAGCAGGAGCATATCGCACAGAAGATCAAGAAAAGTTACCCGCATGTCGATCTGATCTTCGGTACCCATCTTTTGGGCCATTTCCCGGAACTGGTATTTGATGTACTTTCCGACGGAAAACGCGTACTGGATCTTTCCGAGCGTGAAACCGATATTCCGGAAGATCTTCCGGTCAAGCGCGAAGGCACCTTAAAAGCATGGATGCCGATCATGTACGGCTGTAATAACTTCTGTACTTACTGTATCGTACCGCATGTCCGCGGCAGAGAAAGAAGCCGTGACAGTGCGCATATCATCAAAGAATTTACCGAGCTGGTAAATGCCGGCTATAAAGAGATCACCCTGCTTGGACAGAACGTCAACTCTTACGGAAAAGGTCTCGAAGAAAACATCACCTTCCCGCAGCTGCTGGACAAGCTTGCAAGCATTCCGGGTGATTTCAGGATCCGCTTCATGACCTCGCATCCGAAAGATGCGACCCGTGAACTGATCGATGTGATGGCAAAACACGATAAGATCTGCAAGCATTTCCACCTTCCGGTGCAGTGCGGCAGTGACCGTGT